>CAZEIY010000177.1:0-8278 GCA_964512375.1 uncultured Rickettsiales bacterium
TGCGCACCAAGTTCATTTGCCGTATCGAGGACCAGGTCGAGGTCCCGATAGAGCAGCGCGAAGGGCCGGTGGCCGGCCCTAACCAGCGCTGTCCAGGAGGCAGGGTCTCCCAGTGGGCCCCACTCCTGGCGGAGTCCCTTCAGATGGTCCGCCGCCTCCCCGCTCGGTATACAGGGCGCTAACCGCTGCGCGTAGCCGTTCGCGTCGCCTTGCGCCAGGAACCATTGAGTGGCCACCGGCGTGATCTCATCACAGGCCTCATGGTTCGACAGTATCCGAGTCGCAAGCCCTAAGAGTGCAGCGTCGGGGTCGGCCCCTCTCAGGGCTCGCTTGACCTCTGTGAGGCTTGACTCACGATGTCCCGACTCGGCGCTCCTGGCGAGGTGGTAGCGCCAGCGATCGGGGCTCCTGTTGGCTGGTGCTTCTGGAGGAACGCCGGCGGGCAGGGGACCGACGCCGAGAAGGACGTCGGCCTCCTCTGTTCGGCCCATTTCCACCAGCCAGGCTCCCTGATCAGCGGCGACTGCGATGTCCTGGGGGTGGCTTGCCAACCACTCGCTGCGAGCCACCGCGGCGGACTCGTAGTCGTAGTTCATTGCCAGGAACCGTGCGCGCTCATGTGCCAGACCAGCAGCGGTCGGCTCGAATTCCAGCGCCTCATACACCAGAGCGTCTCGCGCCTGGGGGGTGAAGCGGGCGGCCAGGTCGATGGTGTCGAGGAAGCCTGGCAGACGATTGTGAGCGGCCGTGAGGAGCGCGCGTGATCGCCGCCAGTCGCCGGCGAGCAGGCTCGCTTCGGCGGCCCCCAGGTCCGAGAGCACGCTGCGCTCCTGGACCTCGAGCAGTGCCCCGCCGTGGTATCTGACGGCGCGCCAATCGCCACGCTCTCGCGCAAAGCGCATGAGCGCGTAGCGTGCCAGCACGTCGGCAGGACTTCCGACCGCTGGTGCCGACGCTCCGCTGAGTTCGGATGTCCAGTTGCGGTTCGTTATGACCGCTGTTTCAGCTAGCTTTGCCGCTTCAAAATCTCGGCGCGCTGCCTTGTAGAGCAGGTCCCAGCCGAGATCGACGGCCTCATCGCCCGTCGGCGTAGGAGCGTCGATGACCGAACGCTGAAGGTAACCGTTGGCCGCCTCGCTCTGCATCAGGGGGCCCACGTTCGGGATTGGGTTCCCCCATTCGTCCGTGACAATGTCGGGGATGTCGGGAAGGGCGGGGCCGGACTGTTGATTGCTCTGCACGTAGTCGCTACTGCCCCGATAGTTAGCCCAGAGAATCCTGGCCAGCTTCACGACTCGCAACTGATCCCCGAGACGATCCGGTGGAGGCTTTCGGCCAAGGCGTTCCTCGACCTCAGCGACTCGGTAGAAGTTGCTCGCGTTATTCTGGCCCACCAGGACAATCAGCAGCTCGGGCCGTAGCTTCTCGGCCTGGTCCATCGCAGTCAGGGCGACGTGCGCAGTGTTGGAACCGTTTCGTCCGTGGTTGAACATCTGAACGCTACGTCCTTCGCTCAACTCGGGCAGCATTTGAGCGACCACGTCGATGAAACCCTGGCCCGCGGGGGCTTCAGCGCCGTACACCCAGGAGTCTCCGAGAGCCAGGACTCTAAGAGCGAGGGGGTCGGCGGTTGCCTCAGTTGGTTCCTCGTTGAGCAGCGTTGCACCCATGCGCAGAACGACCTCAAGCAGGACCAGCGCAGCGGTCAGGCTCCAGAGGGCGAAGAGTGCGCGCCGCTTGAGTTGGGAGGCCACTGCAGCTCGACTCAGGGGTTCAGGTCCACGATGTACACGCCGCCGCCGTCTGCGAGGGGCGCATCGAGACCGGGACTGCCGATGAGCAACTCTTCGTAGAGGTCTCCATCGAAGTCTCCAACTCTGGCGACCGAGGCACCGAAGCGGTGGTCGGTTCCCGCTGCTCTCAGAACCAGGTTGGCGCTGGTGTAGCTTCTTGTCGCATCAATGGTTCCCAGTGTTCCAGTAAATAGCCGAACCGCTGGGACACCTGCTGGAGATAACTCCACGATCCTGTCAGCTCTGGTGTCCGCACAGACGAGATCACCCAGACCGTCGCCATCAATGTCTATGCCGCAGGGCAGTCCGCAGAAGCCCATGTCGCCGTCGCCCTCAATGCGATAGGGCAGCGAACTGGAGGTCACGCTGCCAACCAGAGAGGAGGCTCCACCCGAGGCAATCCAGACGGTGCCCCCGTCCTGCTCGCTCGGCTCAGCGCTTGCGCTGTCATCGTCGTCGCCCGCGTTCAGTTCTCCGGGGAGAACGGGTCCCAGGCCTGAGATAGCCAGGTCGTCCACACCGTCTCCGTCGTAATCGCCAAGGGCGGCAAGTGCTCGCCCGAAGTTAGTAGTCAATGCGGTCGGGTCAGAAGCCTGGATCGTTTCACCCGAGATGATGATGTCTGCCATGGCAGAGGTGACTTCCTGGTCCCAACGGCTTCCGTCACCAAAGAAGACCAGCACCCAGCCGTTTCCTTCGGCTCCGCCACGGGGAGCACCGACCACCAGGTCGTGGTGCCCGTCCGCGTTCAGGTCAATGCGACCGGAACAGGCTAAGCCCAGGCCATCGCCAAGTTCTCCTGCCTGGAGATTCTGGGGCCCACCACGAACGCGAAAACTCGGTTGGAGGGAACCTGGGCTCAGGCCGCTCAGCCAGGAGCCGGGATGGCCGTAGATTACGAACAGAGAACCTCGAGAGTTGTCGTGCCCTGGGGCTGTTACGGCGAGGTCGTCGAAGCCATCTCCGTCCAGATCGCCGACGGGGCAGGGGCTGGGACTGAGCAGCGTTCCCCAGGACTCGGCCGTCGCTGTGATCTTCACTGCATCTACCTCAAGATCGACCACAGGGTCGTAGCCCGCTGCGTCTCCGAAGACGAGGTAGATGCCGCTGGTTCCGCTGCCAGGATTCCAGGTGTCGATCTCTTCAGTTGCCGTCGTCAGTGCGTTCGCGGTGCGGTAGGCGAGAGTCAGGTCGTCAATGCCGTCACCATTCAGGTCGCCGATCCGAGCAGGGGCATGGATGCGAATGCCTGGTGGAGGCTGAAAGTCAGTGACGTGCTGAGTCATGGCTGTCGGAGCACCTCCGTTGCTGCCAGTAAAGAGGTATGCGTGTGCCTGACCGTTACAGTCGAAGGGGGCTACGGTCTGACAGATGTCCGCGTTGGTAGTGAGTACGAAGTCAGTGAAACCGTCACCGTTGATATCGCCGGGCGAGCCTGTCTGGCCACTGTCTCCGAGGGACTGGTTCGGTGACACACCCGCAATCAACGGCAGTGAAGTCGCCTCGATGGGGGATGTCGCTGACAGTTGTGGAAGGATCGCCGTATTGGCTCCGCCCGGTCCAGACTCATCGATGCCGTCGCTGATCACCGCCGTGCACGACCAGACTTCTCCTGCGGCGGTCTCGCTACCGTCGACTTCTGGAGCGGTGATGCCCGCGTCGACGCTGTCTACCTGCCAGCTCCAATGAGTCTCCAGCGGTTGGTCGTCAGGGTCGAGGGCCCCGAGATCCGTGACCGCGCAACTAAGGGTGGAGTCGAGGCGGGCTGGACTGGGATGAATTGTCACGGTGGGTGTCTCTGGGGCCGTGTTCGCTATGGTGAACTCCTGCTCCAGCGGGTCGCCTCGATCCGTGCCGTCATCGGCACTCACGCTGAGACGCCACACTTCGCCAACCGTGGTGTGCAGGGGAGTGAGAGTCGAGCCGAGGAGGGGCTCTTTGCTCTCGGGGCCAGTCCAGGTGTTTGAGACCTGATAGGTGTCGCCATCGGCGTCGCTAACTTCGGCGGTGAAGTCGATGTTGTCTGCGGTGCCGGGACTGCCGGGAACCAGGGTGATCGCGCTAACCATCGGCGGGCTGTTCGCTGTCACAGTTATCGTGGTCTCACATGCTGTGTTGCCGCGGGGTGTCAGGGCGCGTGCGGTGATCTGGTGCTGTCCGGGGGTGATGGCTGTTTCGAGGCGCCCACCGGCCAGGCAACCAGTAGCACAACCCACAGCTTCGTCGACGGCGATACCCGATTCGAGAAGCATTCCGTCGGGATAGCTGGAGTTTGCAGCTTCGACGTCTGAGAAGAAACGAACAGCAGGGATCTGGTCGGCTGTGTACGTGCCAATGACCTGGATGCGTAGATTGAACCCGGAGCGAGAAGGCACTCTCTGGGTTGCTGGCTCGGGCAGTACCCAGCCGCACTCCACATCTGGGATGTCTTCGACGCATGCCGACATCAAGAAGCTGGTTAGAACGATCGCGAGGGTATGGATGGAACTCTTCATGGATTCATCGACCTCCAAGGCGCGCATCGTACCTCAAGCAAGGCAGCATTTTTTGAACTTGCGACCGCTACCGCAAGGGCAGGGGTCGTTCCGCTTGGTGCGCTCGGTAGCTCTGCGAACCGTGCCGCCCGAGTCCGCTTCGTAGCCCTCGGGAGCCTCGGTAGCCTGAATCACCACGCCCGCCATCACTCGCTCGAGCATGTGTACGTCGGCACCCACTCCCGCCAGCACACTGCCCACGACCTGCAGCAGGTCCTCGGGCAGGGGAGCGCTCATTCCGTCGCTGCTGCTCTCCCTCTGCTCTGCGTCGTCGTCCCCGGCGTGTGCTCTGGCCAGCCTCTCGAGAGAATCGATGTCGACTTCTTCGCCCCGGCTCGCCGCAGCGACGGCATCGCTGAGTGTGCTTAGTCCGCCACTTGACCCCCAACGCTTGAGGACGTCGAGGGTCTTCATCTCGGACAGTGCCTCGGCAAACAGTTCGAGCACTCGTCCTGCGCTGCACGCTCGCTCGCTTTCGCGTTGCTCGATGGCTCTTCGTTTCGGAGTGTCGAAGGCCTCGAGGAAGCTCTCGCGCCTCTGAAGTGCGGTCTGTACGTACAGGTTGACGGCTTGAGTTGCCTGCTCACTGTTACGAAGGGCCTCGCTACCCTGCAAGAGTGCGCAGGTGACCGCGGCTGGCCCAAGGGACTGCAGGATCGCCTCCGCCTCGCGTGAGGCGCTACCCTTTGGCTCGATGCCCAGGTCGTCGAGGCTCTCCAGCAGATTCATCAGGACACCGACTGCCATGACCAGGCGTGCCGTGTTCTGGTCCGAGGGGTCGATGTTTGCGTTGCTGTCGCTCATTGCCTCTGTCCCTTGAGTAGCCATGCACTCAGCGTCGCTTCTGTCTTGAGGCGCCGCTCTTCAACCAGGGTGGCACCGTCTCGGAGGCTTGCTACAAGCGGCAGGAGGGGTCTGTATTCATCCTCGAAGCCAAAAAAACGCTCGTGGGCACCGATGAGGTTGCGGTCCTGGGGCCAGGAGCCTGGCGTGTCATGTACGAAGATCAGAGCGGCAGCCTCTCTTCCCTGCTCCAGGATTGCCTGGGGGTCGAGGGTGAGGCCGAGCACCTGCTGGTTGCTTCGGTCAATGCGTCCAAAGCTCCAAAGAGCAGACTCGTTGACGATGCCGTCATCGCTGAACACGAGGAGTAACTCATCGTCGTCCAGACCGTTGTCGCGCAGAATCTGGAGTGTGTCAGACAGATTCAGGCCTACATCTTGAGGGGGGACGCCCAGGGGGAATCGCTCGCCGATCCAGTGTTCCGGCAGAGGAGATCGCGAGTTAAGAAGCCAGTCGCGTACTCCCGGGGATACGTCTGGGATCTCCTCGCTGCTGGTAATTATTGTTGGCGTACTGGAGACCGCGATGAGCAGGACGGCAACGAGGAGCCCACCTCTCGGTAGCTTCCGAGAGAGGTCTTCCAACACGAGGGCTGCGCAGATGCAGGCGGCTGGCAGCAGCCCGAGGGTGTAGAAGGGTTGGCGTTTCTGTATCAAGGAGAAGAGGATCAGCCCGGGGATCAACCACCACAGAATACTGCGTGCGGCTGGCTCAGCGCGTCTTGTCATCATCCAGCCCAGGCCAACGAGGGCGAGGCTGCCGCCGACAAGACCGAGCTGTGAGTCGGGCCAGAGAAGCAGGTAGTGCGACCACCAGAACATGAACGGCGGACGGTCTTCCAGTTCGCTGCCGAGGGCCGAGATCTCCCCGCCTGAGAATTGGGGGAGCATCTCATGAGCGAAGCGCGCGAAGAAGTCGAAATACCACCATCCGGCTACTGTGATGACTGCCAGGGTCAGTACGGCCAGACCCTTGAGGCTCTCTCTGCGCGACTTCGACCGAGCCACGGAGACCACCAGCGGCACCAGCACAAAGGGCAACACTCCGAGGCGGTCCGTGAGCATGCCCATGCCCAGGAAGAGGCCTGCCAGCAGACTGGCTCGCAGGTCGCGAAGATTGCGGCTGTGCAGCCAGGCAGCCAACACGCAGGCAGCCATCGCCATGGAACCCAGGTTGGACTCGTAGCGATGGAATGTGTCGTGAACCCCGGGTGCAGCGAGCAGTAGGGCAACAGCGGCGACGCTACCCCAGGAACTGAGGACAGTTCGTGCTGCGACGAAGGTTGCAATGGCGAGAACCGGAATCCACCCCCACTGCGCCATGATCATGGCGTCGTAGTCACCGCCGGACAGTAGTGCAGCTACGCCAGGAAGCCGGCAAAGCGGCGGGTAGTAGCTCTTTGCGATGAGGAGTGGGTAGACAGCTAGCTGTGAGAAGGGGAGGTTTTGTAGCTGCCAGGCTATGTCAAAGGTCTCGGCAACGACAAAGAACTCATCGCGGGTGCCGGTCGGCAACTCCTGAGTCGTAATCCAGCGGCTTGCCAGGCCGAGGTGCGCAGAGATCAATGAGAGCAAGGCCACTAGTGGCCAGCGCTCAGTTCTCAGCAATTCGAGGCGAGCTCGCACGGCTCAGATGTCGAGGGTCGACACGTCCGTAGCGCTTCCCATGATGAAGTCGAAGCGCTTGGAGGGATCTTTACCCATGAGGTCGCCGATGACCCGGTCGGTCTCCAGCACCTGGTCGCTGGGGATGTCGACCTGCAGGATGCTGCGCAGGGCGGGGTCCATGGTCGTGCGAAATAAGGTGGCCGGCATCATCTCGCCCAGCCCCTTGAATCGGGTGACCTCAGGCTTCACGTTCTTGCGTAGTGAATCAATGATCCGGTCTTTGTGTCCGTCGCTTCTAGCCCAGTGCGTGTCCTTGCCGGCGATGACCCGGTACAGGGGCGGCTGCGCCAGGTAGACGTGGCCGCTGTCGATGAGCTTGGGCAGGTAGCGATAGATGAAGGTGAGCAGCAAGGTCGCGATATGGTGTCCGTCGCTGTCCGCATCCATCAGCAGGATGACCTTGTGGTAGCGCAGCCGGTCGAGGTCGAAGTGGTCGCCCATGCCACAACCGAGCGCCTTGACCACATCGCCCAGCTCCTTGTTGGCGAGTACCTTGCTCAGATTGGCCTGTTCGGTGTTGAGCACCTTGCCTCGTAGGGGTAGCACTGCCTGTGTGCGCCGGTCTCTTCCCTGCTTGGCGGAGCCACCAGCGGAGTCACCCTCTACAATGAACAGTTCCGAGTCGTCAGGGCTCGTCGAGCTGCAATCAGCGAGCTTGCCGGGCAGGTTGAGGCGGTGCGAGACCGACGCCTTGCGGCGCACCTGGGACGCTGCAGCTCGGCTGGCAGCCCGCGCGCGGGCGCTCTGGATGATGCGACCGACCACGGCCTCGCCAACCGATAGGTTCTGGTGGAACCACTGCTCGAGATCGGGACGCATGATGGAATCAACGGTTCCTCGCGCTGAGGGGTTGTTGAGGCGATCTTTGGTCTGGCCCTGGAACTGCGGATCGGGGATGAACGTAGAGACCACCGCGACCATGCCCTCGCGGATGTCCTCGGCGCTGATGTTGACTCCCCGCGGCTGCAGATCGTGGGTCTCGATGTAGTTGCGGATGGCCTTGACCACCGCATCTCGAAAACCCATTTCGTGGGTGCCGCCGTCGCGGGTAGGGATGGTGTTGACGTAGGAATCGACTCGCTCACGGGTCGCATCGGTCCAGCACACTGCGGCCTCAACGCGGAAGCCTTGTTCTTCTTTCCGCTGCACGAAGAAGGTGTCGATAGTGGGGCTCGCGCCGCTGACAACCACCTTCCTCTGGATGAGATCGGCGACTCCACCTTCGTGGTGGAAGGTGTGGCTGGTCTTGGTGGTCTCATCACGAAAAACGATCTTGAGGCCGCCATTGAGGTAGGCCTTGGTCTCGAGCCGTTCCGCTACTTCTTCGATGTCGAAGGTGACGTCTTCAAAGATGGAGACGTCGGGGCGAAAGAATATCGAGGTGCCCGTACCTCGCGACTTGCCCGCCTTGGCGATGGGAGCAACGCTCAGTCCACGCTTG
>CAZEIY010000178.1:0-8274 GCA_964512375.1 uncultured Rickettsiales bacterium
CTGCCTTCTTCGGCGCTGCCTTCTTCGGCGCTGCCTTCTTTGGTGCTGCCTTCTTTGGTGCTGCCTTCTTCTTTGCCATGGTCTTGCTCCCCTTCTTGATATCAGGACGGCTGGACTTGTCCCACATTCTCAGTGTCTCGCCCGCGTTGCTGAACATGTGTCTCTTGCCCTGTTCGAACCAGAGAGGCATCTCCTCATGCTCAGCTATTACGACGCTGAGCACTCCAGCATCGCTGAGGTCTAAGCTCTTGTAGCCTCGCACCTCTACAACCAACCCGCGCGGGAGGGATGCGGTGAATTTGGGCCAGGCCCCTCGAACAGGCCCATCCTCGATCGTGCCCGCAACTTTTGCGCGCCGGTCCGATGCCGGTGCGTGCACATCGTCCGTTCCGTCGATAGAGAGCCGATGTGGCGAATCAATGCTGTGTGTGAGGTGAACAAACAGGTTTGCCGACGCATCGAATCGCATCACTCCGCACTCGAATACCAGGAGGGTCTCAGCGGTGCGGGACATGTCTTGAATCCAGGCTCGTGCAGGGCTTAGGGCTACGATCGAGGCGAACTTAGCAGGTTTGCATCACCACCGCAGTAAGCGTTGTCGGCTGCAAGGCGTGAGTCAATTGCTCACGTGGCCGAGGAGTTCAGCGAGCTCAGCAATGACGATGTCAGCGGATTGCGCCCACTCAGGTCTTTTCGCTGGGTCGATCAGAACAGTTGCTGTCCCTGCGGCTCGCCCGGATTGCACATCGAAGATGTAGTCCCCGATCATAACGGCTTCCTCGGGGCTTGCCCCCCAGCGGGCGAGCAGAATCTGGATTCCTTCGGGTGATGGTTTGGGCTCAGCAGAATCACGGCCCAGAACGTCCTCTGGGGCGAAGAAGTCACTAAGGCCTGTAGCATCAAGAGTGTCATGAGCGAGGGTGCATAGGTTGCGAGTGAGAATTCCTAGATGATCCCCCCGCTGCTGCAGGCGCTCAAGGAGCATGGTGACGCCAGGCTGGGCTGCGGCTCGTCGCACCAGGTCATGCTCCCATCTGGCAACGGTTGCCAGAGCCTCACTTCGGGCTGCGCCGTCGAGTGCGGAGATGGACTCAAGGATCGGCGCGCCCTCGGCAAGCCCCAGCTTCTTTCGGATGGCCGAGAAGTCGTGAACGGCATGCGTGAGCGTGCCATCCATATCGAAGATCCAGCAACGGCGAGAGTCGAGAATCATGAGCCCTTCCTACCAGTCAGCTTGGAGCCCGAGCCAGGGCATCACGATCGGTAGGAATTGGAGTGGGCCGCAGCTGGGAGGGCTGCCGTCCTCTTCAGCGAGGGGTGGGCAGTCCTCAGTGAAGCCGGCTCCAGCTGGCATGGCGCTGAGGCGGATGATTCCACGAAGCCGGATGTGTCGTAGCGGGTGGCTTCCCTCCAACTGTATGGCGACCCGGTGCTGTGGGTCCATGCGATGGTCATTGATGCCCCGGACACCCCATCGGAAGATCTGGCCGTCCCCCTGGTCGATACGAGCGAGCGTCGAGACCGGCCAACCACTCGCGAAGCTGTATTCGGCCGAGACCTTCAGGCGTCGCTTCTTGCCGAGGAGTAGAGCGACCTGTGCGTCGACCTCATGACGCTGATCTCCAGCGGCGTCAACCCGCTCAAGTTCGCCATTGGCAGTCCTTGTAGATCGAAGCAGCGCGTAGCCAGCACTGAGGTCGATGCGGCCACGACGCAGCGCAACGAAGGCCTCGGCTCCCAGGGCACGGCCACGCCCACTGTTGTCAAACTGACCGGTCCTCTCAGGAGACGACTCTGAGGCAGTCCACACCACCAATTGGTCGTAGCCCTTGAACCACACCTCAGCGCGCAGCAGCAAGCCGACGGGGAACCACTGCTCGATACGGAGAGCAGCGTGGAGAGCTCGCTCGGGTAGCAGGTCGGCGCCACCCAGATCGCGGTCCACGATGAGCGGACTGAGACGTTGCTGGTGTTGTAGCGAGATCGCGCCTCGCACGCTGGTTCCGCTTGGGAAGGCCAGACGAAGACCCAGGCGGGGAGATGCATATGGGCGCCTTGAACGATTAAGCAGAGAGGCGCGCAGACCCAGGTTGAGGCTCAATGGTCCGAGAAGACGGGGTAGGTCGCTGGCGATGGAGACCACCAACTCGGGCCAGGCGCCGCCGCTTTGAATGGTGAGATCTGGGACGGCGAGTTCGGCGTGTGGAAGCTGCGCCCAGCTCGGGATCATGCGGGTGTCTTGGAACTCGCCTTGCACGTCGAGGCTCGTGACTGCGCCCTCCATCGAAAAACGGATCTCGCCGGCTTCGCCAATCCGTTCACGCAGCAGGGCTCGGAGCATGGTGCGATGCTCACGGTCGTGCCAGGTGCGGCGGTACGGATAGTCGGCTTCCGTCGGCGGCTCCGAACTGGAATTGGTGCTGTGGGAGAGTGTGGCTTCGAGTTGGCCCCCCTCGGAGTAGCGGTAGCGCCAGTCCGCAGCCATGCCGAGCACGGAGTGGTGCAGGTTCACGTCGTCAAAGAGCAGGCGGTCGCGGCTGTGTAGCAGAGTGATGCGGAACCGGCTGGCGGAGGAGGCGTCGTATCGGTAGCGTCCGAAGACCTCGCCATAGTCTGCCGAGCCATCTTCGGTGTCCAGCGCTCCTGCCGCTCTCGCAGCGGCCAGATATGCGGAGAGCCATGACTGACGAGCCCCGAGCACCAGATGGTGCTTTGAGATCTTGTCGAGGCGAAGGGCGACGTGCGCGCTAAGCCCCAGAGCATCAACACTGATTCGCCCGTCGAAACGGTCATGGGGTCGATCGATGTAGCGAAGCTGCAGTGCGCCGGATAGTGCTTCGGGAAGGTGTGCTGGCGGGCCTGTTGCCACCAGTTCTACGTTCTCGACAAGCGCGCTGTCGATGACGGACATGATGCCGGTTAAGTGGGTCAATTCGCGGATTCGAATGCCATCTAGTTCGACGGCAAGTTCGTCCCGTCCTCCCCCGCGGACCGTGAACCACGCATTGGCAGCTTGATCCGAGTTCACCCCAGGGAGCAGGTGTAGAGCATGCATTGGATCAGAGAGGGGGCCTGCGCCTTGTTCGAGGTCGCGACGGCTCAGGCTGTGCCAACCGGGACCCTCGTGGTCGACTGGCTCGAGGCTCCTGCGTGGAACCACACGCCAGGGAAGAGCTGCTCGGATGACTGTTTCGTCTGCCGGGAGAGCCTCAGGACGAGTCGACTCCGCGGAAGAGTCGTCGTCATCGTCGTCACCAGGTGCCGAGTCATCGTCGTCAACAAGTGCCGAGTCATCGTCGTCACCAGGTGCCGAGTCATCGTCGTCAACAAGTGCCGAGTCATCCTCCACTTCTGGAGATTCCGCGTTGACCGCCAGTGGGGAGAGCAGCACGACGAGGAGTGCGGCCGATCGGGTGAGGGGATTCATCGCCACACTCTACTTGCTGTATCTCTCATGGGTCGCCACTGCGCATCGTGGTGGGGTCCGGGTGGGTTGCCCCAGTTGCTCAGTCGGGGACGAGGTAGCGCGCGTAGACCCCGTCGATGTCGGCGCCGTCAGACGCCAGGTCGCGGACAAATGGTTCCCCTGTGTCGGGATTAGCTGTGCTGGGTGCGCTGACCAGCTTGAGGTAGCTGAAGCCACCCTCCTTGATGCTTAGTGCGTCGGGGTCATGGTCGGGTAGGTCGTCGAGGTCGAAGTGGTCACCACCGGCGAGGGAGGGGTCGAAAGGGTCTACCTGGTTGCTGTCTTCGTTGAGAAGTACAGGGGTGATTCCTGCAAAACCCTGCCAGTGGTCTGGATCTGCCGAATAGAGGGTCTCGTCTGCTGCGAGATAGTTATGGGGAAAGGGGACCCACACGTGCCCGTCCTGGGAGAAGTACAGCACCACGTGGTCCATGAACCGGAGGTTGTCTTCGCCGATAGAGAACGGGTTCTCGAACACGGCGATGTCTGTTCCCGGTCCGTTGAGTACCCTAAGACCATGCCAACGGATGATGATGTAGTTGTCGACGCCATCGGAGTAGCCCAGAGAGAAGGTATCCGTGCTGCCTTTTCCAGGGCCTCCGCCGCGTACTCCATTGATGGCGTTGTTGGCGTTATGGAATCCGCCGCCGAGATCGCCGGGTGCATCGGCTACTTCCCCAGCGCTCTGCTCATCGATCTCAGTTCGGCACTGGCTGCAGCCGTCGCCGACCGTGTCGTTGGCATCGTCACATTCCTCGCCGTCCTCGATCAGACCGTTGCCGCATTGGCCGTTGCAGTCGAGCGTGCCTTCGCAATCTCGGTCGAAGCAATCGGCCGAGCCATCACAATCCTCATCGAGTCCACCCCGGCACTGCTCGGCGTGAGATGGCGAGGATAGAGGATCATCGTCGCAGTCTTCGACGCATAGGGAGTGACCGTCTCCGTCTACGTCGGGGGCATCCTCAGTGATCGGTTCGCAGTCGTCGTCCAGATCGTTGCACAAGACTTCAGTGAGCTCGGGGGCTACGTTTGGGTCGAGGTCGTCACAGTCCTCTTCGACACAGGACCCATCACTGTCTGCGTCGAGGCATGGCGACTCAGTGGCGGAGTCGTCATCGTCGCCAGGACTGTCGGGCCCGCAGGCAGTCAAGGCCAGGACCAGGACCATGAGGACCCCGGCTCCGGCGAACTGAGCCGCCGTCACCCTTGCTGATGGTGAGATGAAGATCACTGGCTCGCAGTGAGGGTTGTCCACGACGATGCGCCACAGCCAGAGTTCGCGGGGTCGCTGGTGTCCGGCGCTGCAGTGTCGATGGCTGCTACCTCATCGCCGCAGTCGTAGCAGGCCTGGCAGTAGTAGAGTTGACCACCAGCATCCCAGTGCCAGTCAAAGCGGCTCCAGAGCAGGGGGCTCCAGTCGTTGGCGGAATCGTTCTGAGCGATCACTACCTGCGTCGAGTTGTCGAACTGGCTGATGTTGAACACAGAGCCCCAGTTGTCGCTCCAAGTGGTCTCAGTGATCGTTTGGACGCCACCAAAGTTGTCATCCCAGGTGCCGGCAATGGCCAGGGTCGATGCAGCAGTGGAGTCATCGTCGTCGCCCACAGCGGAGTCGTCGTCGTCGCCCACAGCGGAGTCGTCATCATCACCACCGCAGCCAATCACGATGAGACAGCTGAGGAGGAGCAGGGTCAGCCACAGGGTGGATCGGTTTGGGGCGTTAGAGGATGCGTGTTTCATCTCAGTCTCCACACGGAGAGGAGACGGGGAGTTCGTGACGCGGTACGCACCGCCGGCCAGCTTTCGCCGACTGTCACGGACCCATCGCACTTCACCCCGAAGTTCAATGCGCCTGCACGGAAGTCGGTCTACTGGCTTCTGGATCAATCGCCGTTCCGCGCCTTCCCAGGCTTTCCCAGTGGCATCGTGCGGAGGGCGTCCCCAGTTACAGTGGCGGGGGCCGCGCCGGACTCTAACCGGCTTCCCAACCCCTTCCTGACACCTGATTGGACTCAAGTCGGGGTACTTCAGTGAAGCGGGTGAAATTTAGAACAGCCATGTAGCGATGTCAACGTACCGCTTCTGGGCGGGCGGTCCGCCCGTTCACCGAAAACCAGTTCCGCTCAGATTTCCTCTTCGCGTGCAATTTCCAGGACGCAGTTGCGAATTCCTTCGATGTCGGTCGCGTCGCGTATGCGCTCCAGCAACGACGTTCGCATCGCCATCCGGGCCATCCGCTCGCGCAGCCATAGCTGGGCTCTTCTATCGCTCGATGGCGCCAGGACCAACAGGACAACGTCCACCTTCGCACGGCCGCTCTTCTCGTAGTCGATCGCCTGCTCCAGGGTGACGATCATCACCTGGGCAAAGTCCAGCCCTTCAACGGTGGGTGCCGAGATGGCCACGCCGCCTCGTAGTGCCGTGTTCTGACGCTCCTCTCGTTCAAGCAAGGCCTGGATGATCGGCTCGGGAGTGTCGCTATGGCCCTCAGCGCAGACGTGCTGCCCGACCTGTGTAAACAGTTCGTTCTTCTTCTCGACCCGAAGCCGGTGGAGCACCATTGCGTGTTGTATGTGAGGCGCCAGGATCATCTGTTCTTCGGGACCTTCCCGTCGCAGACCGAACCGGTGATGGACCTGGTGGATTGGCGCTTTGACCTTCAGGACCGAGCAATGCGCAACCTCGCCGATTCGAACCTCCTTGGTGCGAAAGAAGAGATTCCGCAGTGAGGGTTCAGAGGGAGCTCCGATGATCAGCAGATCGTAGCCACGGCTGATTCGCGCGATGATCTCCAGCGGATCGTCACCGCGCTCGATGTGGGATTCACATGGCATGGCGGAGAAGCCAATCAACTGTTCGTGGTAGTCCTCCATCTGGGGAATCCGGTCCCCGTCTTCTTCGGTTGCGACGGGCATGAAGAGCGTAATGGTGGCATCGTCCTGGCTACTGGCAAGCCTGTCTGCGACGTGGACGAGCAGGGAATCGTATGGACCCGGTTCGGCAAGCACGAGAATCCGCTTGAAATCGTCGCGGGTGTTTCCATCGTAGGGACCTCCGCGATCGAGGAAGAGAGCGAGGTCACAGGGCGGATGATCGATCCACCAAGCGAGGGGATGGCGCACCAGGTAGTGGAGTTGTCGGCGGGTCGGCCACTCCATGACGATCCAGTCGGCATCGTGGTGGACTGCACGCCGATGGAGCGTCTCCTTGGCGTTGTGGGTCACGACATCGTGAAAGATGATGTCCGCTTCGAGTTGAGCAGCCGTCGCCTCGGTGGCCGCATAGAGCGCGTTGCCCGCCTCATCGGCCTCGATATGCGATCGGAGCTGCATGGACTCGGGAACTTCCTCGAGGCGTAAGACCTCCATCTGGTCGTTGCGACGGCGCCCACCCCCTGTCTCCACAAAAGAGCTCGCGAGCAGGATGAGCCGCTCAGCGCATGGTTCCACCCCGAAAATCGGCACGATTACCGTCGGTACACGGTCCGACACCTTGTCGTCCACCTCCAACTGCTCGGTCGCTTTGAGTACGTTTCTTTCGCCCCAGAGGTGATGTAGGACGCTGCGGCGTGTCACCCGCTTGCGCGCGTAGACCATGTACCAGACGGATCCGATCATGATGGCCGTCGCCACCCCCATCACGCCGACAAGTCCAAGGCTGTAGAGCAGCCACACGCCACCCAGGAGTCCCAGGACCTGCAGCCATGGATAGAACGGGGAACGAAACGTAGGCTTGTACCAGGCCGCCCCGCTCTCTCGCAGCACGATGACCGTGAGATTGACCAGAGCGAAAATGAAGATCTTGAATCCGCTCGCCAGCTTGGCGAGTTTGACCACGGGAAGGAAGAGCAGCAGACACAGAATCAAGACGCCGGTCATCACGATCGCGAGCCAGGGCGTCCCAAAGCGTTCGCTGACCGAGCGAACCGCCGAGGGCAAGATGTTGTCGCGGCTCATGGCGAAAGGCTTGCGTGACGTGGCGAGAACACCGGCATTGGCCATGGAGACCAGGGCGATGACCGCCACAACGGCGAAGAACAAGCTGCCCGTCGGACCAAAGATCGCGTTGGCGGTCGTTGTGATGGGCGTAATGTCCGTCGCGAGATTTTGATAGGGCGTGTGGCCGGTAATGAGCCAGGCGATGCCCGCGTAGAGCGCCATGGCGGTCAGTTGTGCCCCGAGCATTCCCAGCGGAATATTCCGTGATGGATTCGACACTTCCTCGGCGATCGACGCGATCTTGGTCACACCTGCATACGAGACGAAGACGAAGGCGGCACCACTGAGAATCCCGCCAGCTCCCTCGGGAAAAGCGGGCTCGAAAAGGGCCGGGTCTACCGTATCCATCCCCATGGCCGTCATCACCAGCAGGCATACGATGCAGAAAAGCACGATGGCGATCTGGAGGCCTGAAGCCTTGGACACGCCCAACACGTTGATGGCGACGATGCAGACCAGGACGATTACCGAGAATTGAAGGGCCGAAAAATCGGTGAAGAACCGGAGGTAGGCACCCAGGCCCACCAGAGCGAAGGCGATTTTGGAGGAGAGAGAGAACCAGGTGCCCAGTCCGGTGATGGTGCCCATCCATGGGCCGAGGCTACGGTCCACATAGACGTAGGTCCCCCCAGCCACGGGCATGGCGGTGGCGAGCTCGGCTTTGCTCAACACAGCAGGCATCGCGAAGAGGCCGGCGAGAAGGTACGCCAGATAGAGCTTGGGTCCTGTGATCCCTGCTGCGAGACCGGGCAAGACGAAGATGCCCGAGCCCATCATCGCACCCATCGAGATGCAGAAAACGGACACAAG
>CAZEIY010000179.1:0-8274 GCA_964512375.1 uncultured Rickettsiales bacterium
AAGAACAGCGTGCTAACGGCAAGGACTGTATAGCTATGTCCGACCTTGTCTTGTACGACACACAGGTGCGGGTGATACCACCGCCTCGCTAAGTCCCTCGGGCTGGCTGAGTCCGGTAGAATCACCAACTCCCAAATCCTGAGAGAACTGCAAGCGGTCATGTTGGAGTACGAAAGTAATGGTTGAGGAGAGGAAAGAATGGATCATCGCAGTAGATGACGACCCTGGGCTCTTAGACTCCTTCAAGAGAATCTTGACCCGCAGGTATCGAGTCAGCTTGTTTTCCACTCCTGCCGAGGCGCTAGAAGCTATCCGCACCGAGGGATGCCCCGACCTGGTCATCACTGACCAGCGAATGCCTGTCAGACAGGCACCCAGTTGCTCGAGGAGATCCTTACGATTCACCCGGAATCGGTAGGAATGATCGTCACTGGGTTCACCGAAAGGGGCGACCTGATCGGGGCGATCAACAATGCCCGAGTGTTCGCTTACGTCGTCAAACCGTGGGCCGCCGAAGACCTCCTGGAAACCGTAGACCGAGCGCTCCGCATGAGCACTGCCCGGCGCGCCAGGAAGAACCTCAACGAAGACCTCGTGAAAATTCAGCACCAATTGGGCGTCCTGAACTCCCAAGTCACCGCCGACAAGACCACCCTGGCTGAGAGCTTCGCTGAGGTCCGCCGCCAACTCGTGGAGCTATCAGAGCGGAGTTCTCGACTTCAAGCCACTGAGAGGTCCTTAATGGAGAAGTCCTGAACTGTGCGGGCAGAGGTGAACCAGACATCTGTGCCATCTAGCACTAGCAAGGATGCGGAAAGTCAGGTAAAAATCTAAGGTTATGGGTGAGAAAACACAGCTCTCAGCAATTGAACGTTTAAAGAAGCGACGGTCCACTAGAATCGGGCATGACACGGCAGTCGATGGTCCGCGCCGAAGCATCTACGTGGTTGATGATGAACGTCCAAACCTCGACGCACTCAAGAGGGTGCTCGGGGAACGCCACCTGGTGAGCATCTTCGACACCGCATCAGAGGCCCTTGAGGCGGTCCGTAGCAGTGGCGCGCCCGACTTGATAATCACCGACCAGCGTATGCCCGGCATGACGGGAGTCGAGTTGCTCGCCGAAGTTGGCAACCTCTTTCCGCAGGCTGTAGGCCTGGTGCTCTCCGGCTTCACCGAACGCAAGGATCTCGTAGGTGCCGTAAACACCGGACGCGTGTTTGCCTATGTCACCAAGCCATGGCAGCCAGAGACACTCCTGGAGACGGTTACTGAGGCCCTCGAGCACAGTAAAAAGAAGCAGGAGCAGGCCGCCATCACCGAGGGCCTCAAGGAAATCGGTGACCAGTTCAATGACATTGCTGACCTGCTCGGAGATGAGTCGGCCGAGTTCAACGAACTCAGCAGCAAGCTCGACGAGATGACCAGCAACCTCGATTACCTGGACGGCTGAGGATGCTCTCTGTCGGTGCGTCTGCCCCCGACTTCGCGGTCTCTGACCAGCACGGCACAGTTCATCACCTCAGCGACTACAGCGGTAGGCACCTTGTGTTGTGGTTCTACCCTCGGGCCGATACACCGGGATGAACTATCGAGGGTTGCGGGTTCCGCGACCTCCAAGAGCAATACGACAGTGAGAACGCCGCCATCCTCGGGGTGAGCTTCGATACACAAGCCGAGAACAAGTCGTTCGCTGAGAAGTTCTCGTTCAGCTATCCACTGCTCTGCGACACGGACCGCACCATGGGGCTGGCATATGGCGCTGCCGACGAGCCTGGTACAGGAGGCTACGCAAAACGTATCGGCATAGTCATCGACCCAGCCGGCAAGGTGCTGGAGTTCGTCTCCACCGTAGACTGCGCGGAGTTTCCGCAGCAGGCACTCGACCGAATCTCCTGAAGCTCGGGGCCGGGGCGCTCAGGCGCAGTCTCGGCCAGGGCCTCGCGAAGCACACGCACGTCGTCAGTAGCGAGTTCCGGATCTGTGGCGAGCACCTCTGGAGCCGACTGCCACTGTCTCGCCCGCGAGAAGCTGCGCCAGCCCGGCCGCGAACCCGTTCACCTGCCGCATCAGCCAGTCGTCGCGAATCATCAGGCCCCAGACAACAGCCAGGCAGCGACCCCAAACAAGAGCCAGGCAGCGACCCCGAACAGCAGGGCGGCGAGAGCCCGGTCTACCCAGATGCCGTTGCGCCTCATCCAGGCCGCCGCTCCCGAACCGGCGAGCATCACCGCCGCGAACATGTACCAGAGTCCGTCGATGCACATCGCCAGTCCGGCAACTCCCGCCCGTTCTTCGGCACCGGCGTCGACCGGCAGGAAAGAGCCCAGCAGGGCGAGAAAGAACACCGCGATCTTGGGGTTGAGGAAGGCGATCATGAAGCCCTCGGAGAAGCCCTGCACTCCAGGCCTACCGTGCCCCACACCGCTCAAGTCTGCCTGTCCCGCGTGACGCAGCGTCTGGACGCCCATCCATAACAGGTAGAGTGCGCCGACGGTCTCAATGCCGCGGCCAAGGAGTTTATTGCTCGCCACCAGCGCCGATACGCCGACGACGGCGCCGAAGGCATAGATGCCGACTCCTATCCCATGACCCAGTCCTGTGAGGACTCCCTGTGTTCGTCCCCCAGCGACCGTGTTCTTCACCACCACCGCAAGGCTCGGTCCTGGGGAAGCGGCCCCCGTCGCGCAGACAACGGCAATGGAAATCCACGTACTCAGTTCCATCACTCGTCAGCCTACTCCAGGTCCATGAAGGGGGCCTCGCGGAGCGCAGCTCGCCAGGGCAATTTCGACCACTGATAGTCACGTACCAGGTGAATGAAGCGAAGGCTCTTGAGCGCATCAAACCAGGTGGAGAGGTGACGTGCGACAACCACAGCGCTCGAAGAGGCTCCCGCGGCGCGCTGTAGGGCAGCCGGCACCTTCAGCTCAGCGGACACCCGCTCCATTACCTCGCCGCGAAGGCTCGAACCGGCACGGATCTCCCTCCAGAGTTCTTCCTGCTCCCTGTGCTGGGAGAAGCCGTCGAGCGCACGTAGCCAGAGTCCAAGTTCTACAAACGAGCGAGGGTCGTAGAGAAGAAAGCTCGCCTCTGGATCGTCCTCTTCGACCAACTGGGAGACTGCTGCCCCGGTTCCAAAAGGAACCCGGTCGGAGATCCTACCGAGGACCCGCAACGGCTCTCCAGCGCCGCTGGCCACGGCACCGACCTTGGCAAGCTTGCTCAGCAAGTGAAAGTCCTCAGCGGCCTGGCGGCGCGGGAACCCTCGCACCTTTGCGTACGCATCGCTGCGGACAACCATCGCACTGCCGATGGAGTGGTAGGCATACGGCGAGCCGGCGAAGCGCAGGCCCTCCACGTAGTAGTGAAGCGAGAGGTCATAGAGTCGAATCGCCGTCGCTGCGCGCGGCTGCGAGGCTAGCTCGACGTGAACGAAGGGCAGGTTGAAGGCGATCGCGTTGCTATCCTCTTCGATGCTGGTGAAGTAGTCCTCAGGCACCTCGACGTCCCCGTCGGTGGTCCAGATCCAGCGTGAGGCGACCTTTCCTCCATGGTGCAGTGCAGTCACCAGATCACAGCCGATCTTTCGAGCCAGACCGACACCCTGGCTGCTCGGCAGTCGGACATCCGGCGATGCCCGATCGATGACGAAGAGATCGAGTGCGCTCGAGTGCGCCTGCAGCCCAGCACCGCCGACCGACTTCAGCAACCTCCGGTTGGTGTCGTGCACTTTGTTTGCTGCGCTCTCGCGGCCATTGATGACCAGAACCACCAGGGAGCCCCCGCCAGCCCGGTTAGCTGCCCGGTCAAGGCTGGCGAGTAGGGGCCCGATACCATCGAACTCATCACAACAGGGCACGACAACAGCATGGTTCCAGGTCCCCGAGAGACCTGTGGCCAGAGAGACTTCCGGCTCAGCATAATGCTGCAGGTAGCCTTCTACAGACATCTCAATGAAGCCTCGGTCGGATCGCAAGCCGTTCGATGACCGCCGCCTCCAGGTCCAGGAAGACATCGAGCCGAGCTGCAATTGTCGGCTCGTCAAACCAGTGTGCGGCGAGCTCCAGGTAGAGCGCGACGTGCCGCTCCTCTGACGCCGTGATCTCTACATACAGGTCCTTGAGTTCGCCAGCAGGGAGCGCCTGCACGATCAAGCCAAAACGCTCGCAACCTCGAGCCTCGACCACAGCACCCACGATCAAGCGATCAAGCAGGCGCTGCTCGCCGCTACTGTGAACCTCCGCCAGCAGTTGATTGACGTAGGCATCCTTCTCGTCTGGCACGGCACGCAGGCCCCGCTCCGCGAGGATCTTATGCACCGCCTCGAAGTGCTGAAGTTCTTCGATGGACAGCGCGATCATCGGCCCGATGAGCTGCTGCCGGTCGGGATAGCGCACGACAAAAGTAAGGGCGGTGGCTGATGCCTTGCGCTCGTTCGCTGCGTGGTCGATGAGGAAGGCATCAAAATCGCCAAGGACCGCTTCCAGCCAGGAACGCGAGGTCGCTGATCTCAGTTGCAGTTCGACGTTCAACACAGGTCCGTGAAGGTGGTTCCTAGGAACCGATTTTCTTGTGGGGCGCGCCATAGTAACAGGCCGAATTTGGCGCTACTCTCCCCAACCATGAGACACGCAGTCGTTACAGGAGCAAACCGGGGAATCGGACTCGAATTCGCAGCGCAGCTGTCGGCGAGCGGTTGGAGCGTCACGGGCCTGTGCCGGAACTCATCAGCGCGCCTGGATCAGGTAGCTGAGAACGTGTGGAGCGGCATCGATGTAAGCAGCGACGGGCTGGAAGATTCGCTCCGCTCCTTCGCTAGTGCGCGGCCTATCGACCTCTTGGTCAACTGCGCCGGCATACTTACTCGAGAGAGCCTCGACGAGCTCGACCTCGACGCAATACGTCGACAGTTCGAGGTGAACAGTCTCGGACCACTTCGCGTAACCCACGCGTTGCTTTCCAACCTTCGCGAGGGCAGCAAGGTCATCGTCATCACCAGCCGCATGGGTTCGATCGGCGACAACACCTCGGGCGCACGCTACGGCTACCGCATGTCCAAGGCTGCGGTGAACATGGCGTTCGCCTCACTTGCTCACGATCTGCGCCCACGAGGCATCGCCGTCGGCATCCTCCACCCTGGCTTCGTACGAACTGATATGACCGGCGGCCGAGGCAACTGGAACGCTGATGAGGCTGCGGCTGCGCTCCTGGATCGTATCGCCTCACTCGACCTGAGCTCAAGCGGTGACTTCCTACACGCTAACGGCGAGGCGCTGCCATGGTGAGCCTGACGTCCCAGCTGCTCGCCGATCCTGAGCTTGCGACCGATCCCCTGTGCCGAGAGTTGCTACCCGTCATCTTGTCCCCAACCTCGCGCAGTTCGTCTGGCTTCCCCTACCTGCATCGCCCTGCGTTCACTCGGCTGCGCGACTGGGTACCCCACATCCTGGCGAGCGGTCCCGGTGTGCTCGAAGCGCTCGCGCGCATTGAAGAACGCGCTTCCGGCATCGGTGGTGAGGACCTCGATAGCGTCAAGGAGGCGGCGCGGGTCGTACGCCAGGTGGTCAATACCGCAGCCATTACGGCGCCCTCGACCCTGTGGTTGCTTCGCCACGTCCTGGGAGTGCTGGCCGCTGAGGGCATCTGCGAGCGCCTGATGAACGGCGAAGTCATCATACCGACAGGCTGCCCCCCTCTGCGCCCCGAAGAGCTGCGCATTGATCTCAACCTGCTGCTCGGACGAGCCTATGTGGTCCGATCGGGAGATGGAGTGCGGATCGGTGAGAACCACACCGCGCGGCGAGTCATTGGTGAGGCGATGCCACTGCCCGCGCACATACCGGCCTCGCTGACGAGACAGTGGAGCGCTGCCTTCTCGGATGAGCCGCTGAGCGACAAAGATGCTGCAACCCTTCTCGAAGTAGCCGCTGACCCACCAGGAGTCCAACGACGAGAGCCTGGCCGCTGGTCAGCGCTGCCCGAAGAGATCGAGGTGGGCTACCGGTTGGTGCCCATGGTGCTTGGCCTGTGGGCTTCGGGACGGCTCGCCGCTCTGGTCGAGGCGGGAAGCGTGAGCTCCGAGACGCTCGTCCCCGGGAACGCAGCCCTCGGCCACGCGGCGCGGCAGGTGCTGCAAGCTGCCGGTTCTCTCGATGGCACCGGACAGTGGACCTCACTAGGACGGCGACTGATGACCCGCGGAGTTGGCTCCTTCGGAATCATCGAGGCCTACCATCCGTACATGCAGGAGCTGGGAAGGGTACTCAGCGAAGGCCGAGGAGCCGTCCACGTGCAGCGCGGCACCAACATCACCGCCAGCCAGGAAGCCAATCGCAAGACGTTCACCGCCGCCAACAATGCCCTCGACCGCTTCTGCGAGGGCACAGGCTTTCGCTTTGATGTGTTCATCGAGCACGCCATTGGCCGCGGGGAAGCGACCAGGCAACGCTTCGAGCGCAACCGCGAGGGCTGGATTCACTACTTTGGCGCGGATCTCGAAGATGCCGCCATCGACGCCGCCGAGGAGGAGCGCGCACAGGGCAACCTGCCATCGGAGATGCGCTTTGTACGCAAGGCCGACATCGGCAAGGCTCAGTTGCTGGTAGATGCCATCGAGGCAGCTGGAGTGTCTACCGAGGGCGCCGTGATGCTCGTCGGCAACGGCTTCCACGAGATCCGTGACCAGAGCGACAAGCGCATGGTGGACGTGTTCGCTGCCTATGAGCGTGCCGGCATCCTCTTGCTGTTCACTGAAGAGAATGCCCTGTCGGTTGACGACCTCCTTGAGACTGCGTGGAACACCTATCACCCTGGCTTCCGCTATGTGCACGAGCGCTCCGGCCAGGGCCTTCGTCCTGCGGTGCCCGCCGCTCCCTCGCAGATGGGCCGCTCCCTGCCGGCCAGCTGGACCGAGTGCGCCACCAGGGCCGGATATGTCCGGGCCAGTGAGTTCTGCGATCGAAGCCGCACCATCTACCCCTACCCCACCGCCAACGGCCACAATCCGTCCATCAGCCACAACCACTTCTTCGTGCCCGCGCGGATCGCAGAGCGACTCGGGCTGGCCTGAGCGCTGAACCAGAGACCCTTGCTGTCTCTTTTCGCGCTAGTGTGCAAAGGCCCACCGATTGGGTCGTAGCTACAGAGGCGCCCCTTGAGACTCCCGCTCTTCACCAGCCTAGTGGTCGCGTCATGCGTCGTGCTGTGCGGCTGCACATCGACAGGGACCCTCGAACCGGATCCCGAACCCGAGCCCTCCACCCCCGAGCCTGAGCCCCCCACCCCCGAGCCCGAGGCGGTCTGCGGCAATGGAGTGATCGAGGGCGAAGAAGCCTGTGATGACGGCGCCGCCTCGGCCACCTGCGACATGGACTGCACGCTGGCTGAGTGCGGCGATGGACTCGCCAACCACCTCGCCGGCGAGGACTGCGACGACAGCGGCGAGTCGGCGACCTGCAACAGCGATTGCAGCAGCGCGACCTGCGGGGACGGCATCATCAATGACAGCGCGGGCGAGACCTGCGAGGACGACGATGCCCCCTGGCTGTGCCTGAACTGCCAGCCGGGCAGCTGCGCCGCACCCACTCCCTGGCAGCAGATCACGCCTGGCCTGGGCGACGAGCCTGCGTGGCTGCCCCAGCTACCCACCCAGCTGCTCGCCACCGACTGGCAGGAGCCGGTCGCCGAGCTGCGTCTGGACCGCATCCAACCCGAAGACAGAGACCCCGACTGGACTCCCGATCCCAGCCAGTGCAATGTCGAGCCGCTGTGGCCAGCTGATCGGCTTGAGGCCGGCCCCCTGGTAGAGAGCAGCGATGGCAACCACTGCAAGATCAGCTACCGAAGCAACCCCACCGACAGCGCCCTGTTCTTCAAGAACCGCCACCCCAGCGGCAACAACGTGCCCATCACCGGGGAGCCCGCCTGGGTAAAGCTGCGCTTCCCCATCCCCGAAGGGCACACCGCCACCGAGTTCAGCTGGCAGACCAGCTGGAGTCGCCTGTTCGGAAGCGCCCCCAGCGAGTGCCATGAGAATGAGCAGGACGACCAGGGCAACTGCACTCAGGACTACCTGGCGGAAGGTGAAGACTGGTCCGAGGAAGTGCCGCCGGGCCTGTTTCTTTTGTGGGGCCGCGCCCAGGACTGCGAGGGATGGCTGATCACCGGTCCCCACGAGCCGGCGGGCACCCTCACCTGGTCCGGACCGGCGCAGTACACCCTGCCCGTTCCCGAGAGCCTGCGCTCGGTCGACGAGCTGGTCGTCTCGCTGCT
>CAZEIY010000180.1:0-4043 GCA_964512375.1 uncultured Rickettsiales bacterium
GTACCAGTTCCTCTACGGTGTTGGGCCCATCTCCATCCCCCTACGCATCGGTCCGGTACGCGCTGCCATCGATTCGAACGACCCCTCTGCCAGTTAGGGCCGAATTGCTCACCGAATCGTTGCCGCGACGAGACGGATCGTCTCGCGGTGCTCCTCATCGGATGTGCTCTGGGAAGGCCGACCGAGAGACAAGCCCTGAAAGAACTGGCCACCAAAGTCCATCACCGCAGACACTACGGCATCGACCTGTGTTCTCAGTCGAAGATCAGGCAGCCTGAATTCCAGTCGCACCTGGGTTCCAGGTAACATCACCAGTTGGCTGGTGGTGGGGACGCTATACGAGAAGCTCCGGCGGGAGAGGTCGACCAGGTAACCTCCTCCCCGCGTCACCCACGCTCCGTCGCTGTCGAGCCAGGTCTCCAGGAGCGATACAGCCATCCCATACTCATCGCCGACCATTGCTTCGGCCAGCACCACAGCCCGTGGCGCCCCGATCGAACTGAGAGAGTGCAACTGATGGTCGGTATCAAGGAGGCGATAGGGCAACTGCACGAGAGCTGCCTCAACCGGGCCTGCCTCCCGAGTCTCCATCATCCGAACTCCCGCAACAAAGCCAGCGAGGTGCCAGGGCCGACCATCTCGGACGCTCCAGATACGCACCGACTCGCCTGATCGTAACGGCCGAGCCCGACCACTGCGCTGGAGATCTGTTGGCTGAGCGATGACCAGTTGAGGCCGAGGGCCGCCCTCGCGAAGATCTACGAAAAACGAACGACCCCAACTCTCTCTCCCAGGGAGAGATACCGCACAACGGAGTCCTTCGCGGCAAGCCCAACGCAGCAGCTCACGGTCCGATAGCCCGACCTCACCCTGGTCTTCGTCCATCACGTCTCCACAGACCAGCGATACTCAGAGATGACCCTGAACATCCGATTTGTCGACCGCGTCTACCGGCACAGAGGACTTCTCTACACCCCCCGGAGGAGCCACAGTCTTCTCATCTGAGCGGTCCTTGACCCACTTGTGTAGAGAGGCAAGACGCGCATCAATCGACCCAAACCAGGCCGGCCTCCTGTCCGCAGGGACTCCAGACGCAATGTATCTCGCCTTCTGGAGGCCCTCTATCAGTGCGCTGACATCATCCTCTGACATCTGGTCCAGGTCTGCCGCCTCGGCAATTGCCAGCAACCCGCCAATCTCGTTCCAGACCTCGTCGGCGTGGTTGAGGAGATCCTCCGGCGTCCCCTTGGGTCCCTCTACAGCGACCGTCTGGACGGGCATCTCCTCACCTGCCGGGGCCTCTTCGCTAGAAGGTTCGAGCAACCCCATCTTCACGATAATCACGGACAGCAGCAGCGCAGGAATCACAAAACGGATCAGTGCAGTCCTCGCGTCACCCATGTCAGCCTCCCCGTTAGAATCGAAGCATCGTACATGGGAAGCGCGTCAATCAAAAATGCCTCAGGAGGCTACGCTGAAGTCAGTCGGGTCCTCTGAGAACTGGCCCTCGCCAGCGAGCAACATACGCCGACGGACAGAGACCAGTTGGCCCTCTTCCAGTTCATAGACGAAGTAACCCGCGGTGCGTTCTGCCTTGGACGAGACCGCTGAAGTGGTTCCGCAGTTGACGATAGGAACGGAGGCTCCATTGCCCCCCCGGAGGTCAACACGCCAAGCCTCATGCTTGTGACCATGCAACACCAACGAAGGCGGGGACCTGCGCAGACTGGCGAGCAGGTCATGCACGTCGTCGAGGCAATGGCCCGCATGGGTGTAGGGACTTCCGTCCCGAGCGAGCGGAGGATAGTGGAGGAGGTAGACAACCTGACGGCCCTCAGCACTCGCTTCGGCGACAAGGTCCTCCGCCCTCTGCAGAGCCTTCCTACCGAACCGGCCAGTCGCACGCAGACCGGGCCGACAGGGGTTGGTCGCCACCACGGTGGTGTCTCCAAGATGAAACGCGACGGGCCATTCCACAGCACCGGCAAGCGAAGTCGCACCACCCCAGGCACCGAGTTGCTCGTCCCAGTGCCCTCCTGCCATCCACCGGCCCACGTACTGCTCCATGCGCGCCGCTCGAGTGGCCTCGCGAGTGTACGTGTCGTGGTTGCCTGGGATCATGATCGACGGCATCGAATCGAGTAGAGGGGAAAAGGCCCGCACCCCCTCCACGAACTCCCGGTCCACGGCGAGCGCAGTCAGATCGCCAGTGAAGACAAACAGATCTGCATCCCACTGCAGTGCATCCTCAACCGCAAGGCGCACCAGACTGGTAGCGTCGAACCGGCTCCTCCTTCCGGCAAGGTAGAGGTTAGCCATGCCGAGCGCACGCTTCCCAAGCATCCCCTTTATCGGAGGCGGCTGGAGGAAGTGCACATCGGTCATATGAAGGATGCGCGTCACAGCAGGGTCTCCACGGTGGACTCACGACGCTCAATCGCCAGACGCGCCAGCGCGTCACAGCGCTCGTTCAACTCGACGCCTTCATGACCTCGAACCCAATGCCACACTATCCCACCGATGCCGTCGAGGTGCTCTCGCAGTTGCTGCACCAATTCCCCATTGGCCCGAGCCTTCCAACCGCGAGCGAGGACACCGATCACATACTTACTGTCGGTATGAACCACCAGTTTCCGTCGAACCGGCAGACGCAGGGCCTCAAGGCCCTGCAGCACGGCAACCAGCTCGGCGACGTTGTTCGTGCCTTCACCGAGCCAGGTGGACATCTCCTTACGGCGATCGCCAAACAGCAGAACAGTTCCCGCCCCGGCAGGACCCGGATTGCCAGAACATGCCCCGTCACTCCACAAATGAATCGCCGCTGGGTTCTCTACATCAGCCCGGCTACCGCCAAAGATCTCGTCGTCACTTCGCTTCCTGGAACTGGACGGCGAGGCTGACCTCGACTTGCTCGCACTGCCCCTGGACGGCACCGGTGGGATCGCCACCGCACCTTCCTCAGCGTCACTGCCGTCCACGGGACGGAGGCGCGCGAGTGCTGTGGTGTAGGTCCTCGTATCGCCCTTTTTGTAGGCAAAGACCACCATGCCATCCCGATCAATCGGTTGACCGGTCGAATCACATTCCACCCAGACTTTGCCGCTCTTGAACCAGGAGCGACGCCAGAACGAAGTCTCACTCACTTTCGTGCTCCAAATTTCCAGGGTCGCAAGCGCCAGGAAGCAGAGCGATCGAAGTAGCCATTGGCCCTGAACCAGCTGATCGACTTCTCGACGATCTCATCGACTGGAGTTACCTGATGATCTAGCTCAGCTCGTGCGCGACTACAGTCGTAGTAGAGGTACTGCCCTGTATAGGCAACTGTGCGTGAGTCCAGCATGGGCTCGGTGACGAGGCCTACAAGATCTCCAGCCTGGCCCATGATCCACATCAGCCAGTTAGGGATCTCGCGAACCTTGCGGTCTATCCCTGCCCCAGCGAGGACCTTGCGAAAAAAGTCTGCAGTAGTGATGTCCGTGCCAGAGAGCAGGTACTGCCCCCCCGATCGACCTCTATCCAACGCCGCAACCTGACTGCGGGCAACATCCTCGACGTCAACAATATTCAGTCCCCCGGGATGGGCGCCAAAATAGGTGCCTTCGCAGATGCGCAACAAGATGCGCCCAGTGGGGGTTGGTCTCAGATCGCCGCGACCTACGGGAAAAGCCGGATTCACAATCACCACATCCATGCCGTCATCGATGTATTCCCGAACTGCACGCTCGGCGTAGTACTTGCTCAGCACATAGTCGCTGGCGTTGCGGTGCTGATTGAACACGCTGTCCTCCGTGCTCTTCGCAGTATCCGGCTCGACCCCAAGCGCTGCGATGCTCGACGTATGAACGACCCGCTCGATGCCCTTGGCGCGAGCCGCTTCGAGCACATTCCTCGTCCCCTGTACGTTGACCTGGTAGATCGGTCGAACATCTCGCATCCAAAGCGCATAGATGGCAGCAAGGTGGAAGACCGCCTGACAACCACTCATCGCGCTCTCGACAGCGACGAGGTCTCGTACGTCGCAGACCACCGTCTCGACACCTTGA
>CAZEIY010000180.1:4053-4529 GCA_964512375.1 uncultured Rickettsiales bacterium
GTCCTCGCCCGGCACGACCGTCGCTCGCACCCGATCGCCACGAGCCACGAGGAGCTGCGACACATGTCGCCCGATGAACCCAGAGGCCCCAGTAACCAAAACCTTCATCGCGGACCTACAGGTTGATGCCGTAGCTCTTGATCTTACGCCAGAGCGTTGCCTTTGAGATGCCAAGAGCCGCACTCGCCTTCGTTCGATTGCCTGAGAACAGCAACAATGCCTGCTCAATGTGCTTGTGCTCGAGTTCTCGCAAGGAGGGGAAGGCATCCGCATCACCCGAAGCGAAGCTCGGCAGCAGGACCGGCTGGGTCCTCGCGGACCCTACGTCAAGGTTCCTGCTCCCCGCGCCCTGCGGATACATCCCGCCAGCCACAGCAAGGGCCGGCAAGTCACCCTCCTCGACCGTTCGACCTCGGCACAGGGTGACCGCGCGTTCCACGGCATTCTCGAGTTCTCGTACGTTGCCCGGCCAGCTA
>CAZEIY010000180.1:4539-8272 GCA_964512375.1 uncultured Rickettsiales bacterium
GCTATGTCGCTGGAGCCGCTCCAGCGCCCCCGGGCTGAAGCCCGTAACACCGTTGCCCATCTTTTGAGCCCGACGTGAAAGAAAATAGGTAGCCAACTCTTCAACATCGCCCTCGCGGTTACGCAGAGGCGGGACCTCAATATGAATGATGTTCAGTCGATAGTAGAGATCTTCGCGAAAGCTCTTCTCTTCGATCAGATTCCATAGATTTCGATTGGTCGCTGCCACCAGGCGGGCATCAACCACCTCCGCACGATTACCTCCTACCTTGCGCACCTCTCCACTCTGCAAGAAGCGCAGCAACTTCACCTGAGAAGCGAGACTCGTCTCTCCGATCTCATCAAGAAAGAGCGTGCCTGTGTCGGCATGCTGAAAGAGCCCGACCTTGGTTCGGATGGCCCCAGTGAACGCCCCCTGCACATGACCAAAGAACTCCGACTCCTGCAGGTTCTCCGGAATCGCGCCGCAGTTGACCGCCACAAAGGGCTTCTCTACTCGCGGAGACAGCTGGTGAATCGCCTCCGCGATCAATTCCTTGCCGGTACCGCTCTCACCAGTCACGAGAACAGTGGAGTCGGTGCGAGCCACCTGAGCGACGAGGCGCATGAGACGTACCATCTCGGCACTGGAGCCCAGGATCTGAGTGGCTCCGCCAGCATTGCCGCTGCCCCGTTCGACCCGATCCTCAAGGCTTCGCACCCTCCCATCGAGTTGCGCCCGCTCCGCCGCCCGCGCGGCGAGGAGGAGCACCTCGTCCCGATTGAAGGGCTTCGTTATGTAATCGTAGGCACCAGCCTTCATGGCAAGCACGGAACTCTGCACCGAACTAAACGCGGTCATAATCAAGACCTGTGCCCTAGGGCGAAGGCTCTTCACCATCTCCAGCACTTCGAGTCCGTCGTAGGGATATCCAAGTCGCAGATCGGTAAAGACCACGTCGTAGTCCACCTTCTCGAGATGGTCGCGCGCCAACGCGCCATCCGACACGGCATCGACGGCGTAACCGGCCTCGCGGAACAGGCTCTCCAGAGACTCGAGAATCGAGGTCTGATCATCAATGACGAGAATGCGGGTCACAGTGCTCCAGTATAGAAATCCGATGCTGGGCTCACCAGTCCTGAGAGGTCTGGTTCATGCCGATTTCCTGCCGCACCTTACGGCAAGAATCCAAGAGAACTCCCAAAAATTACAAACAGCCCTTGAATCGGAGGCATCCCGACACTACAGTCCCGCGTTTGGAGGCTCTCCACGTGGTTGCCGGTGATGCAGCGCGAATGGGAGACATAAACGGGGTGCGAAAACCCTTTAGCTTCGGCGCCAATGTGCCGATGCAAGGGCGTAAGAGTTGGCGATTTTCTGCTCATAACCCCAGTGGTGTGAGCAACATTCCAAGACAAGGGTGTGTCGATGGTCAAGCAGCGTAGCGACGATTGGTTCAAGGGACTCATTGAGGCCGGCAAGAAGCGCGGTCATGTCAGCTTGGATGAGCTCAGCAATGCTCTCCCCAAGCGAGATCTGACCCCGGAGCAGCTTGATGACGTCATGTTCAAGCTCAGCGAGATGGGTGTCGCCATTGTCAACTCCGAGGCCGCCATGCAGCGGGTTCGCAAGGCTCAACTGGCCTCCAAGACAGAGGCGCTGTTCGATCGCAAGCAGCGTCGTGAGGACGATGACTACGGCACTGCTCGCCAAGATCCCTTGCGCGTCTATCTGCGCAAGATGGGTGGAGTGTCTCTGCTCTCGCGCGACGGCGAGGTCGACATCTCCCGACGTATCGAGAAGGGTGAGGCCCGCACTCGAAGGGCCTTACTGAGCACTCCGTTCGGCCGCCGACTGCTCCTCGACCTGCTCGGTGAGTTGGATGACAAGGTGCTCATTCGCATCGACGAACAGACCATTAGCAAGTTGACCGATCTCGAATCGGAACGTCTCGACATCCTGGCTAAGCAGGCGCGAGCAAGCACCCGCAAAACCAAGGCTGCACAGGCTAAAGGTGAGGCCCTCGATCTTCGACTGGAAGAGATCCACGAAGAGAGCTTTCACACTCTGGGCACACTCGAGCTGAATCGAAAGCAATACATACAGTTGGTCGACGAGTTCAAGGGCCAATGCCAAACACTGCTCCAGGCCGAACGCGAGATCGCGGGTACAGCACGTCGGGCCAAGTTGCCCATCGCCGAACTCCGAAAGAGCATCAAGAAGCTGAGCAAGGCGAAACGCAAAACGAAAGAGCAGAAGATTCTCGAAGACGACCTGATGGGCTTCAGCGCCATCCTCACTGACGCCGACAACCGCATCTGCCTGGTCTGCGACGAGACCGGCTGTGAGCCCGGCGACCTGAAGACGGTCTACAACCGAATCCGCGATGCTGAGAGCTTCGCCGACCGCGCCAAGACCGAGATGGTCGAGGCGAATCTACGGCTGGTGGTCTCTATCGCCAAGAAGTACACCAACCGTGGGCTCGACTTCCTCGACCTCATCCAGGAAGGCAACATTGGCCTGATGCGCGCAGTCGACAAGTTCGAGTACCGTCGCGGCTACAAGTTCTCTACCTACGCTACATGGTGGATTCGTCAGGCCGTCACCCGCGCAATTGCGGACCAGGCCCGTACGATCCGCATCCCGGTGCACATGATCGAGACTCTCAACAAGGTCATCCGTACCTCGCGCCAGTTGATGCAGGAATACGGACGCGAGCCCACTCCTGAAGAGATCGCCGAGCAAATGGACATGTCGGCGGACAAGGTCGAGAAGATCCTCAAGCTCAACCGCGGCCCCATTTCCTTGCAGACCCCGGTCGGCGACGAAGAGGACAGCCAGCTGGGCGACTTCATCGAAGACACCACTGCTGTCTCCCCGTCTGATGCGGTCATCTCGCACAACCTCAAGGAGCAGACACGCAAGGTGCTCGCCACCCTGACCCCTCGGCAAGAGCGTGTCCTGCGGCTACGTTTTGGTATCGACGAGAGCGCTGACCACACCCTCGAAGAAGTTGGTCAGGACTTCGGCGTCACGCGTGAGCGCATTCGCCAGGTCGAGGCAAAGGCCCTTCGCAAGCTCCGCCATCCGAGCCGAGCGAAGCGCCTGAACCCCTTCGTCGATAGCTAGACTGAACGGCAAGGCCGTCACCTTGCGATGAGCCTCTCTGCATCCGTTCTCGGGGTCGCGCTGTACCTGAGCCTGTGTCTCGTCCTGGCTCGCTGGGCAGACCGTCGGCCTGAGCCAGACGAACGCCACTTCGTCACTACGGATGACGGCTGGACGTTGTGCCTACACCGCTTTCGCCCCCGCGGGGAGCCCCTGGACAACAGGCCGCTAATCCTGGGACACGGACTGATGATGAACTCTGCATCCTGGGAGTTGGGGCCAGAGGCCTCCATGATCCGCGCCCTCTGCGATGCAGGCTACGACATCTTCGCCGCCGAGTATCGAGGCTCCCGTAGCAGCCAACATCCTGCGTCACAAACGAAGCGGGAGTCCTGGTCTTACTCCATCGAAGAGCATGTCCACCTCGACCTTCCCGCCATCATCGATGGGGTTCGGGTACTGACCGGCTGTGACCGCGTGCACTGGATGGGTCACTCCATGGGGGGCATCGCGATCTATCTCTACGGAGCCCGCTTTGGATGTGACCACCTGGCTCGAGTAGTCACCCTCGCCTCACCGGTAGTCTTCAGCAAGATCCTTGGCCCCGGGCCATCCCTTGCACGCTTGTTTCGCAAACTGACACCCA
>CAZEIY010000181.1:0-8260 GCA_964512375.1 uncultured Rickettsiales bacterium
GACAACGGTGTCACAGATCTCATCATCGGCAACATCGACGCAGAGCCCACTCTCTTTTTGGGACGCTGGACTGCCAACAACCGCCTCAGCAACTAGCTGCGCCAACCGAACAGCAACAATGTCTTTGCCATCGGAGCGAAGGTCGAAGTCGAGGTCAACGGCAAGGTTCAACGAGCAGAACTCAGCGCGGGAGGACTAGGCTCCTTCAGTGGCAGCCATCCGAAACTCTACTTTTCTGTCGCACAAGAGAGCGCTGTAGACAGAATCCGGGTCACCTGGCCCGATGGCGAGTTTGATGAAGCCCACGATCTGTGCGGACACTGTGCGCTGATCCTGACGCGGCGACCGTGAGTGGCAGACTATACTCTCGACCATGGCCAGCGATTCCGTGCACCACCGCATCTCGATTGCACGACTTGGCCTAGGCCTGGCGATAGCAGCAGTACTCCATGGCTGCACCCCACGCCTGGGCGAAGGCACTGAGCCCAGGGACTGCAGCGACTACGCGGACAACGACGCCGACGGTCTATTCGATTGCAACGACCCTGGCTGTGAAGCGGCGCCTGACTGCCAGCCTACTCCGCTCAGTGATGCCTTCGAATTAGGCCCACAGCTGGAATGCATGAGCCCCTTCGAAGGGATGGATCGATTCAGTGAAGAAGGCTTCGAGCGGGGCCTGACGGTGGTCGTCGAGGAGGGTGGTGGTGGCGGAAGCGACGGTGCTCGACGCGCCCTGGGAGGTGCGCTCGCCCTCTCGGATCTCGACGGCGACGGCGACTTCGACATCATCCAGGGGCCGAAGACCATCTATGAGAATGACGGAACAGCTCACTTCACCGTGCGGGCCGGGGTCATTACGGACAACAGTCCGGGAGACACCGACTACATGGCGGCAGTCGACCTGGATGGCGACGGCCTCCCCGAGCTGCTCGGCGCACGCAACGTCCCACCAGAAATCATGCCCCAGGTGTGGCGCAACCTCGGGGAACTCCAGTTCGAGTTGATCCAGCAACTAGAAGTACCGCACTCCGGGCACGAACTCAGCAATCAGACCATCACGCTTGCTGACGTAGACGGCGACAGCGACCTCGATCTCGCCTACATCACCGGTGGATTGAACCCCGATACCGGGGGCGGCTACCCAACGACCCTGTATCGCTACGACTTTGAGACCGGCCTCTTCGCACAGTGGCTCCACCTGTACGCCGACACTGACTCGAGCCCAACTCGAGATGTCAGCAGTCAGGTCGCCCTATTCTCGGACCATGACGGAGACGGAGATCCCGACCTGTACATCGTCAACGACTACGGTGGCCTGGGACTGCCTTCCGCACTCTGGCGCAACGATGGCACTGACGTTGGTTCCGAGGAACCCACGATGGTCGAGCACGGTGGCCAGGTCTTCGCCGATCTGGAGATGAACGCTATGGGCATCGACAGCATCGATCTCAACCACGATGGCCGACTCGACTACTGCATGAGCGATGTTGGTTCTCCACGCTGCATCCGCAGCCGAGTGGAAGATGGCAGCTATGTGCAGGTGGGCTACGACCTGGGTCTGCTTCCGGCTGGCACGACTCCCCAGTCCGCGGTGACTACAGTTGGCTGGTCCTTCGACTTCTCCGATCTCGATAACGACAGTTGGGTGGAGTCAGTGCATGCCTCGGCACCCGATAGCACCTCGCTGGAAGTTGGCTGGGATGAGTTCAGTGACCTGCTCTGGCAGGGCAGCTCGACTGGATTGTTCACAGACGTGAGCGGTGTTGCCGGCTTCGACTCTCTTGAGGACCACTTCGGTCTGGTCACGGGTGACCTCGATGGGGACGGCTGGCTTGAGATCCTGACTGCCGGCCCTGGCAGCACGCCAAAGCTCCACATGAATCGGTGCGGATCAAACTCGTGGATCGAGTTCAGGCTGGTCGGGCCACCAGGCAACTCCCAGGGCTACGGAACACAGATCGAGGTGGATCTGGGTGACCGCACCGAGCTGCGCGAGCTGCACAACCTGCGTGCCACCAGCCAGGGACCGCCGCGACTGCACTTTGGCCTCGGCAACCTCCAAACAGTCCCACTGGTCCGAATACGCTGGCCCGATGGCGAGGTAACCGAAGGCCACAGGATCGGTTCCCGGAGACTGGTCACGGTGACGCACAGTGGAGCGAGAAGGTGAGAGGTTCGCTCACCTTGGCCCTCGCCACAGTGGCCGCGACCCAGCTCTGCCTGGGACTGGGCTGCACCGACAACATGCTCTACGAGGGCCGCCTCCCGGGCGAGTGCAGTGACGCCGCTGACAACGATCTTGATGGCCTGTTCGACTGCAATGATCCGGGCTGCGCTGGCGCGCCCGTGTGCACCACTCCGCCGCTCAGCGATGCCTTCACCCTGGGTCCCCAGATCGAGTGCGTCGACCCGGTCTCTGGAATCGACCGGCTCATTGAGTCAGGTGATGAACGCGGGCTGACCACGATGGTAGGTACACCCGGCGCAGGCTCCCAAGGACAGGTCGCACAGGGTGGAGCCCTCGCTATCGACGACATGGACGGCGACGGCGACTTCGACATCGTGCAGTCACCGAAGAGCATCTACATCAACGACGGCACAGGACACTTCACGCACGTGAACGGACCGATCATCAGCGAACTGGAGGGGGCAACCGGCTACGTCGCCATCGCCGATCTCGACGGTGACGGGCTGCCCGAAATGGTGGGCGATTGGAACGAGACCATGCCCATCCAACCAAGGCTCTGGCGCAATCTCGGCAACATGGAATTCGAAGAAGTACAGATCCTCGAGGTGCCGAATAATTCCTACGAGCTCAGTAATCCAACCATCAGCCTCGGCGACATCGACGGCGACGGTGACCTCGACCTCGCCTACATCACCGGCGGGCTCGACAGCTCAACCGGAGGAGGCTTCCCTACCACCCTGTATCGCTACCGCAGCGACCAGGGAGACTTCGAACACATTGTGGACCTCAAGTACGACGGTTCCCGAGACATCAGCTCTCAAGTCGCCTTCTTCGTCGACCACGACAGTGATGGCGATCAGGACCTCTATATACCGAACGACTGGTCGGAAATAGGGCTGCCCTCTGCCCTCTGGCGCAATGACGGGACCGATGAGAACGGTGTACCCATCCTGGTCGAATACGGCTCCTCGGTCTTTGCTGACCTCGACATGATCGCGATGGGCATCGACAGCACAGACCTGAACTTCGACGGTCGCCTCGACTTCTGCATCACTGATGTGGGCCCGCCGCGCTGTATTCAAAGCCAGAACGACGGCTCCTATGTGGAGGTGGGCGCGGCCATGGGGCTCTATCCTTCAAGTGGCTTTGGCTCCGCCATCATCACCGTCGGTTGGTCGATCGACTTCGCCGATCTCGACAATGATGGCTGGGTAGACGTGATTCAACCGGCTGCACCGGACAGTACCGCTACGGAGATGGGCTTCAATGAATTCCCAGATCTACTCTGGCAAGGTATCGGGCCCGGACAGTTCCTCGACGTGAGCACGGTCACCGGGTTCGATAGCCTCGACAATCACTTTGGGATGGCGACAGCCGACCTCGACGGTGATGGCTTCCTCGACATCGTCACGGCCGGCCCCGGCACAACACCAGACCTGTACATGAACCAATGTGGCGACGGAGCCTGGCTCGAGGTCGAGTTGGTCGGGCCGAGAGAAAACAGCCAGGCATTCGGCGCCCAGGTAGAAGTCGATGACGGAGAGCGAGTTCACCTGCGCGAAATGCACGGCCTGCGGGCGACGGCGCAAGGACCCTCGCGACTGCACTTCGGATTGGGAACCGTCAACGTCGTTCCGAGGGTGACGATCCGCTGGCCCGACGGCGAGACCAGCGAAGCAAGTGACATCGGCAGCCGCCGCGTGATCACAGTCGCTCATAGCAACTCCATTGAGAGACGATAGACTGCGCTAACCATGACTCGTTCCGCCTCTTCTCTATCTTCCCTCTGCTGGGGTCTCGTCGCGGTCATCGGACTTTCCTGTGGCCCCGCCCGGATCGAGGGGCAGTACCCCGGCGAATGCTCGGACGGCATCGACAACGATGACAACGGTGCGATCGACTGCGGCGACGCCACCTGCCAGGGGTCACCGCTGTGCGCAGACAACGGCGATGACGACGATGACGCTACCGACCCGATTGGTGACGACGACGACACCGATCCAGGCGATGACGACACCGATCCCACCACAGTGAGCATTGGCGGTGACATCGAAGCCGGTGTGTATGGCAACGGACCGACAGCCGATTCTATTGTCAGTGAGCTAGGTAACCCGGACAACTCGATAACCACGGGGCAACTGGGCCTATGGACACTGCGTCTGCCGCGAGAGCCGATGGTCGGGCTCCAGGCAGCGGTACCCGGGTACATCGACGGACATCTCTATCTCAACCTCTCCAGCCCGACCCAGGGAGCACTAGATGACCAGATGTTCACCGTGCTCTCTGAAGAGGAATCGCAGATGTTCGCCCTGTTTCTCTCAGTAGCCTACGACCCGACAAAAGGGCAACTCTTCGTCTGGGCCGAGCACATGGGCCAGGGCTCAGTGAACGGTGCCATCGTCGCCATTGACCGCGCCTACGACAACAGCTTCCGGCTAACAGGTACGGCGCCGAGCATTACCAACCAGCTCGACGGCGAGAGTCCGCTCCTGTTCCTGAATGTCGAGCCTGGTGATGTCAACGTCTCCGTGACCCTGCCCAACGGCGACCCCTGCGAGGGACCAGCGCCACTGCCACTGGAGGCTACCGTCATCTCGACCACCTACTTCGCGTGTCCCTGACAGGCGGCCACCCTTGTTGACTGGCACAATGGCGCGGTGAAACGAAGCCTCACAGACACCGCGCTCTTCGCCGGCTTCTTCCTCTTGCTGAGTGGCCTGTGGCTGAGTGTCGACCTGGGCATGGATGGCGCTACACAGGTCGTACGCGCCATGCACGTAGTCGCCGGTCTGGCTCTTCTGGTGCCGCTCGTCGCTGGCACAGTGGCCCACGTACGCACGAGGCTGCTACTTCGTCCCAACTCAGTGGACATGGCTGCCCGACTGAATGGCCTGGTGTTGGCCTTGGTGGTGCTCACCGGACTCGGCCTGATGCAGGGCTTGTTCTACTACTCGGATGTCATACCTCCTCTGACCAGGGCACACCTGATCGCGACCATCGCCCTGATGCCTGTGACCTTGTGGCATGTACGCGCCGCGCTGCGCCGCCACGCGGGGCGACGCGAGCCGGGCAGCGTCGAAGGCCGACGCGGCCTGGCGCACCTGGGCGTCTCGCTCCTCGTACTGCTCGCGGGAGTGGGCAGTGGCCTGTGGCTCGATGCAGCACGAAACTCCCCAGGATCGGGGCAACCGGTGGCCGCGGATGCTGCCTCTCCCTTCCTCCCGTCACGGGCCCTGACCCACGGCAATAGCTACATCGACACCACGAGGCTGGAACGATCAGAGGAATGCGGGAGCTGTCACGCGGACATCTACGAACAATGGGCCGACTCCATGCACCGGGCCTCCGCAACCGACCCACACTTCGCCACGGGTGTCGATTGGTTCCGACGCGAGAACGGCATCGCAGCAAGCCGCTCTTGCGCTGGCTGCCACGACCCCATTCCCCTGCTCGCGGGCCAACTCGACACCGAACTGACCAAGATGACGGACCGCGCACCGGCCCATGAAGAGGGTATCTCCTGTCTTGTCTGTCACTCCATCGATAACAGTGCGCGCGAGGCGCCGGGCAACGCCAGCTACCGGATCAATGCACCTGGCCGATCCATTCTCGGTAGTGGCGCTGCCGCAGAAGCCCTCCAACACCTGGGCGGTGAGGCACACAGCGAAGCAATGATGAAGCGGCCCCTCATGCAGGACCCGGTGTTCTGCGCGTCCTGTCATCAGCAGCTTGCCTCTGACAACAGCACCGCTACCGACGAGGAGGCCCCCGGCCAGTTTGGTGAGTGGAGCCGATCACATTTCTCCGACCAGGAGGGAGACACCTACAAGACCTGTCAGGATTGTCATATGCCTCTGGTTACTGCCAACGACCCCGCCGCCGCAGATGGAAAGGTCCACTCACACCGCTTCATCGGCAGCAATCACGCTCACGCAATCACCTCGGGTCTCGACGAGCAGGCTCGCCTGGTGCTTGAGAACCTGCAGAGCGCGGTCGAGATGGACCTTCACGAGGCCGCACACCAGGACCGCCCAGATCACCTGATCATCGAGGTCTCGGTTACCAACACGGGGAGCGGGCACCACTTCCCGACCGGCGTCACTGATATCAAGGAAGCGTGGCTCGAATTGGTAGCTACTCGAGACGGCAAGCAGTTGTTCGCCAGTGGTCTACTTGATGAGCGCCACTACCTCGACGAAGATGCATACAGTTGGCGCAAAGTGCTCATTGATCACCGCAACATGCCCGTGGACCTGCATAACATCGCGGTAGTCAAAGACACCCTGTTCGAGCGCTCCATCCCCCCCTCCGAGACGGACGTCGCACGCTACGAGATCCCACTACATGGTCAAATCGAAGGGACGGTCGATCTGCGCGTCACCCTGCGCATGCGCCGGGCCAACCAACGCTGGAACGATTGGTTGTTCAACTTCGATGGACGCACCGTTCCGGTAGTCGACATCAACACGCAGCAGATCGAGATCGACCCCTCCACACTTGGGATCGCTCCCAGCGGAGCTGCCTCGGTTCAGACCGATGAACTGCTGACCACGGACGCTGTTGCCGCTGTTCCCAAAGGTATGGTCGTTATTCCCGCAGGCAAGAGCCTTCTCGGTGATGCCCTCGGCGAGCCCGATGAGCAGCCCCCGACCCGCATCGAGTTGGACAGCTTCGCCATCGACCGCTACCCGGTCAGCAACAATCAGTACCAGCAGTTCCTACAAGCCCAGCGTGTGGCTGGGCCCGTGCTCAAGCTCCCCTGGGCCGAGAAGTACAATTGGAAGGGCAGCGCCTATCCCGAGGGGCGAGGAGATCAGCCCACCATCCTCATCACCAGGGACGAAGCCGAGGCGTACTGCCGTTGGCGCGGAGCAATGCGGCTCCCCAGCGAGGCGGAGTGGGAAAAGGCTGCGAGAGGTCCCACTGGCCACCGCTATCCCTGGGGTAATGACTGGCAAGCTGGTCACTGCGAGGCCGTAGCCGGCATGGACGTGCCCGACCGGGTGGGCATGTGTCCTCAGCGGGATAGCGCCTATGGAGTCAGCGATCTGGTCGGCGGAGTCTTCGAGTGGACGTCCGATTCGTACTCAGCCTACGACCGCACCTTCCTACATCCCAACGCTAATGAGTGGCTGGTCACCTTCGACCCACTGATGTACTCGGTCCGGGGCTCACCGCCGGGCCAGGTGGGGCCAGCAACGGCCAGCTACAGCCGCTCTGGACAAAATGGCTATCAGAGAGGCCGAGTCGGCTTCCGCTGTGTCAAGGAGAGGACCGCGCTATGAACCTCCGCTCCCAGGCGATTACCGCCATGCTCGCCTGCGCTGTGATTCTTCTCATCATTGGCCAACGTCAGATCTCGAAGCAGCATCGGCTCGACACCAATCGCATGCACGAAGGCGCACAACTGGGTGCGGGAGTGAGCGAAGCGCAGGCCTCCGTCCTTCGCAAGGATGCGCACCGTTTGGAAGAGGCCCTGGTAGCCAGCCACCCCCAAGACGGCGCCATCTACCCGGACAGTTTTCCCTCCCCTCGCATCACCTGGAAGAGGCTGAGTGATGGGCTGGTCTACCTCGTCGAGTTGCGTCGTGGCACCGAGTCGGTAGTCGCCCTCACCCACGACTATGAGCTTCGCCTCGACGACGAACGCTGGGAGAAGCTCAAGAACGCAGAGGGGCCCATGGAGGTGCGCATCCGCGCTGGAAGGGTCGAAGCGGATGGTCGCCTCATTGGCGAAGTGCTCGAGGGACCGAGCACCCACTTCAATCTCACTCCACCAGAGGACCGCCCCACAGGGATGATGGTCTACGGGACAAAGCACCGTCCGCCGGAATTACCGAGCGGAACGGTCAGCGTGATGTTCATGAACCTGGCCCTGCTCGGTATGGATCTGGAGACCTTCGAGCCGCGCTTGCTGTTCCGATCCGCCTACGGTCCCGAGCCTCAACTTGGCGAAGGACGAGGGCACGGTGGGCCTGGAGGCGGAGTCGATTACAACGCACAGCAGGGGCCCGGCAATGGCCCCCATGATGGTCCCGGAGATCGTGGCCCCCATGATGGTCCCGAAGATCG
>CAZEIY010000182.1:0-8224 GCA_964512375.1 uncultured Rickettsiales bacterium
CGCACGCTCAACGAGTTCAGCGGTCCCGAGCAAATCGCCGACCTGGTCATGGTTAACGCTGAGGGCAACCGCGCTCAACTCAAGGACTTTGCCGAGATTTCGGTCCAGCCTCGTGAGCGTGAGGTGGTTGGCCGCGTCGCGTCTGGCGAGGCGGTCGAGATTGCTGTCTATCGTGAGGCCGACGCCAACATCGTCGCGGTCAGTCGAGGGGTGCGTGAGCTCGTCTTCGGGACCGCCGCTCAGAAGGCCTATGTTGAGGAGTGGCAGGCCAGGAGGGACAAGGGAGAGGTCGACGATGAGGGTGTGCCCATCGCAGCAGTCGAGGAAAAGGGCAAATCCGGCAAGGGCAAGGGCAAGGGAAAGGCCGGCAAGGGCAAGGGCCGCCGGGGAGGAGGGAAGCGCGCGCTGCGCCGAGCCCACCGCGAGATGACCTCGTTCCTCGCTCTTGCGATGCCAGACGACACCGAGTTCTTACTGATATCCGATCAGAGCCGCTTCATCGAGCGCTCCATCTCGGATGTGATTGGCACCGCGTGGTGGGGCGCGTTGTTGGCGATCCTGGTCCTCTTTGTCTTTCTTCGTCATGGCGCATCGACCGCGATCATCGCCACCGCTATTCCGGTCTCGGTCGTGGTTACCTTTGCGCCCATGTATCTGTTCGGCGTCAGCCTGAACCTGATGTCACTGGGAGGCATGGCGCTCTGTATTGGCATGCTCGTGGACAACTCGATCGTGGTGCTCGAGTCTGTGCATCGTTGTCGGGAGGAGGGTGACGATCCCTTTGTCGCGGCGGTGCGCGGGGCGAGTGAGGTCAGCGCTGCTGTCATTGCTTCTACTCTGACCACCGTGGCGGTCTTTCTGCCGATCGTCTTTGTTACGGGCGTCGCTGGCCAGCTCTTTGGGCACCTTGCGTTGACCGTAGTCTTCGGGCTGCTTGCGAGCCTCGCGGTTGCGCTCTTCCTTATCCCGGTCCTCGTTGCGATGCGACTGCGTACCGGCGACACGTATGTCGATGAGGCTGGCCTGGCACGCATCTCCTTTCTTCAGCCCCTGCGCGACCTGCGCTCGTCCGTACGCTGGATGGTTGGTGGAGCCATGCCGTGGCGGCTTCTCCGCTTCCAACTGTTGCCGTTCGCATTGTTCCGCCTCTTGCTGGTGGCGGTGATGCGGCTTCTCCGCTTCCAACTGTTGCCGTTCGCATTGTTCCGCCTCTTGCTGGTGGCGGTGATGCTCTGGCCGTTGTGGCTGATGATCCGCGTGCTGTGGTTGGGTATGCGGGTCTTCCACCTGGCGCGTCGTCTCGCCGAACGCGGCCTTGGTGGCGGGCTGTCTCTCGTAAGTGGCCGCATAGAGAACGCTCTCGATGGGCTGAAGCGTGGCTATCGCAGGAGTCTTCGCCTTGGACTCGACAGACCCTCGCTGGTGCTCTTGCCCGCCTTGCTGCTGTTTCTTGCCGCCGTGTTGGGGTTGCGTGACCTGGGCCAGGAGTTGCTCCCTGAGGTTCATCAGGGAGTCGTCCTTGCCGAGGTGCGCTTGCCGGTCGGCACACCGCTGGAGCGCACCCTCGAGATTGCGGATGCCTTCGCAAACCGGACGAATCGGCTGGTGGGGGTGGACTCTGTTTTCGTGTCTGCGGGGGTGGAACAGGAGGTCGGCGCCAGCTCGGACGCTGGAGAAAATACGGCGGATCTGGTCGTCCGCTTACACCCCGTCACAGATCCCGCGGACGCAGAGCGCCTGGTCCGTGAGCAGATGCGCGAGTTGGCTCTCACTCTTCCCTCTTTTGAGACGAGCTTCTCTTCGCCCAGCCTCTTCTCCTTTCGCACACCGCTAGAGGTAGAGGTCCGCGGTGCTGAACTTGAAGAGCTTCGGGCCGCCGCCGACAAAGCGGTCGCTGCGCTTGCCAAGGTCGAGGGGCTTCGGGACCTGCGCTCCAACCTCAGCGCCGGCTATCCGGAAGTTCAACTTCGCTACGATCGAGACAAGCTGCAGCTCTACGATCTGGATATTGGAGCGGCGGCGCAGGCGGTGCGCGACAAGGTGCAGGGACGGGTCGCCACCGATCTTCGCGGTGGTGGTCGACGCACCGAAGTACGAGTGGTTCTGCGCGAGCAGGACCGTGACAGCCTTGAGGATCTTGCGCGTCTCGACATCAATCCTCGTGGGCTGCCTCCGATACCTCTCGAAGCGGTCGCCGAGCTGCGTGCGGCTGAGGGGCCTTCCGAGATCCGTCGCAGTGATGGCGAGCGAGCGGCGCTGATCACCGCGGGCCTTCAGGGAGTGGATCTGGGAGGGGCAGCAGCCGACGTCCAGAGGGTCCTCGATAGTCTCGACATTCCCGAAGACGTGCAGATGGAGGTTGCGGGCCAGAACCAGGAGATGCAGGCGAGCTTGTCTTCGCTTCGTTTCGCGCTGCTGCTCGCGGTCTTTCTGGTCTACATCATCATGGCGAGTCTGTTCGAGTCGGTGCGGCAGCCGCTTGTCATCTTGATGGCTGTGCCGCTGGCTTTGGTGGGGGTCGTAGTCGGGCTGTGGCTGACGAACACCCCGGTCTCCGTGATCGTGCTCATCGGCGGGATTGTGCTCGCCGGAGTGGTAGTGAACAACGCCATCGTCCTGGTGGACTACGCGAACCAGTTGCGTGACCGTGGCCTCTCGGTCACCGAGGCCCTACTAGAGGCTGGTGTGGTGCGTCTGCGTCCGATCCTCATCAGCACGCTCACGACTGTCCTCGGCCTTCTTCCCATGGCTCTCAGCGGTGGCGAGGGTAGTGAAATCCGTCAGCCCCTGGCCTTGACCATCATTGCTGGATTGGCCTCGGCAACGGTACTGACGCTCGTGGTCGTGCCGGTGCTCTACCGAGGCCTGGTGGGAACGAGGAGTTCGCAGTGAGGTGGGGGGGGAGCGTACTGCCTCGCTTCGCCCTTGGTCGGCCGGTGACGGTGTCGATGATTCTGGTAGCGGTGCTGGTAATGGGTGTTCTGTCCTGGCAACGCATTCCAGTTCAGCTCATGCCAGGCGGTTACGATTTCCCCTATCTCTGGGTGTGGATGCCCTATCACGACTCCACGCCCCGCGAGACAGAGCGTCAGATTGTGCAGCCCGTCGAGGACGCTATCGAGACTCTGCCCGGAGTCCGCCGGCTCGAGGCTCGCGCCGGGCGTAACTATGCTCGCTTCGAGATTGAGCTGGATCAAGACGTCGACATGGACGAGGCCTGGAGCGGCCTGACAGAGCGCCTTGAGCGCGCTCGACTCGAGCTGCCCGATGACTTCGACAAGTACTACATCTACAAGTACAACCCATCCGATTCGCCCATCGTCTGGGCAGCCATCACCTATCCGTCCACGGCTGAGGACCCCGCCTTTCTGATCGAGACCCGGCTGCTTCGAGCGCTGGAACGAGTCCAGGGAGTGGCGCGTGCCGAGTTCAATGGCGCGCACCGCGCCAGGGTGTACATCGACTTCAATCGTGAGGCCATCGAGCGCCATGGCGTCTCGCTCTACCAGGTGATGCAGAAGCTGGGCGGCGACAACTTTACGATGCCATCTGGAAAGGTCGACGAGGATGGTCGCGTGGTGCTCCTTCGCTCCATTGCAACCTTTGAGAGCGAAGAGGAAGTCGCGCAATTGCCCATCGGCGCCGGACTGGTCTTGTCCGACATCGCTGAGGTGATCCACGCGCGTCCCGCGAGTGGCACGATTCACCGCGTCAATGGCGACCCGGCCGGCTCCATCGACATCTACAAGGAGAGCGGCGCCAACACGATGGCTGTTTGTGCTCGCATCCACGAGGCACTCACGGCGCTCCATGCAGATCCCGACCTCGAGGGCTATGGGGTCCTGCCCTTCTTCGATCAGGGCAAGATTATCCAAGAGAGTGTCGACAACCTTCGTGACACAGCGCTGCAGGGGGGGGTGCTCGCCGTGTTGGTGTTGCTGTTCTTTCTGCGTCGCTTTCGTGTGACGATGCTGATCGCGGCCTCCATCCCTCTCTCGCTGCTCATGACCGTGGTGGTCCAGTACGCAGTCGGTGAGTCCATCAACCTCATCGCCATGATGGGCATGACGCTGAGCGTTGGCATGACGGTGGACAACTCTGTTGTCGTCGTAGAGTCGATCTACAGGCATAGGGAGCTCGGCGCCGCACCACGTGATGCCGCCATCGACGGAACCTCTGAGGTCGCGCTCGCCATTCTTGCGGCGACCCTCACCACCGTGGTGGTCTTTCTGCCCATCATTCTCATGTCGGATGACGCCCAGTTCAGCTTCTTCATGGGGCGTCTGGGCTTGCCTGTCTGCTACGCGCTCGGGTCTTCGTTGCTCGTAGCCCTGGTCTTTGTGCCGCTGGCTACGCTGCTGACCGATGAGCCCGCCAAGCCGGCCGGCCTGGTGACCTGGGTCACCGAGTCCTACGTCAGGCTCCTCGGCGGGGTGCTCAGGAATCGGTCGACCTCGTTCGCCGTGGCTGCCTTGCTGGTTGTGTCGATGGCCTGGCCTATGCAGCATCTGGATAAGTCAGACAGCTCCAACGATGGAATCATCGACTTCGTAGTGAATGTTCAGTTTCCCGGCTCATTCTCTACTCGCCAGATTGACGAGGTGCTGAAGCGCTACGAGAAGCGCTTCGAGAAGAAGCGTGCGAGTTGGCGCATCAGGGCCCTACGGGTACGTCGCTGGGGGACCTCTCGACGCGCTTATCTGATGGCCTTCATGGAGCCCCGCGAGAGCGGTGATATCACCAGGAAGGAGATCGAAGAGGCGATCCCGGACCTTCTCGCTACCGTCGAGGAGCCAGGGGTCGAGGCTGGACTTGGCTGGCGCTCCTCGGGTCGCGAGGACAAGGCGCTTCCTCTGACCCTACGGGGCGACGACTCCGATGTTCTTGTTGAGTTGGGGACTGAGGTCGTGCGTCGCCTTCGCGAGGTGCCGGGAATCTTGGGGGTCGACGCGAATCTGGACGAGGAAGGCATGGACGAGTTGCGCGTTGAGATCGATCGGGAACGTGCGGCGCGCTACGGGGTGTCACCGGACGTCCTGGCCCGCACAGTGTCCTTTGCTTTTCGTGGTTCGCAGCTACAGCCGGCGCATATCGACGGCCGCGAGGTGCCCATGCAAGCGGGCTTTCGCCTCGAGGATCGAGCCGATATTCGCTCGCTCCAGAACTTTGGCATCTGGTCGCCCCTTGGAGGCGAGGTGGCCCTGGGCACGGTCGCTTCGCTGCGCTACGCCAAGGGGCACGACACGATCCGTCGCGAGGATCGAAAGACCTCGCTAGGCATCAAGGTAACTCTCGAAGGAGAAGATCTGAGTGAGGGCTACGATCTGATCCGCAAGGGTCTCTCGGGCCTCAAGCTGCCACGCGGCTATTCATGGACCCCCGGTCGACGCTGGGATGAACTACAACAGCAGGACCGAGCTCGTAGATTCGCCCTACTCACGAGTGTCGCTTTCGTCTTTCTGCTCATGGGCATGCTCTTTGAGTCGTTCTGGACGCCGCTGGCGGTGTTGTTCACCGTTCCGTTTGCGTTTGTGGGCGTGTACTGGATGCTCTATGCAACCGGAACGACCTTCGAGGTGATGGCGGGCATTGGTCTGGTGGTGCTGGTGGGAATTGTCGTGAACAACGCCATCGTGCTCCTGGACCGGGTGCAGCAGTACCGCTTTGACGGCATGGCCCGCGAGGAGGCGCTCCTGCAAGCCGGGCGAGACAGACTTCGGCCCATCTTGATGACCGCTGCTACGACGATTGTCGGGCTCCTGCCGATGGCGCTCGGCAAGTCGGGGATTGTCGGTACTCCCTACTATCCTCTGGGGCGGGCAGTGATCGGTGGTTTGCTGGCCTCAACGGTGCTGAGTCTGCTGCTCGTCCCACTTTTTTACACCTACCTCGATGACCTGCGGCACGCTCTGGCTGCCGCTGTTCGTCCTCCACGCAAGAAGGTCCCAGAGATTCACCTAACGGAGGAAGCATGAGCCTGCTTATGCCCCACAGACTTCGCTTCGCGTCACTAACCGCTGTCCTGGCTTTGCTCGTCGCGGCGCCGACCCAGGCAGTGCCCGACACACAGCTGCAGCAGGACATCAAAGACATCGAGGGTCTCTCGGCTCTGGGTGATGGAGCCCAGAGCCTGGCCCTCGAGGATGCCCTGAAGAGAGCGCTGGCAGAGAACCTGGGACTTGCTGTGGCGGTGCACAACCTCAAGGCCGCGCGCTCGCGGCTCAAGGCAAGCTGGGCACCCTTCATGCCGTACGCCACGGGCGGTTGGGGCTTTCAGCCATTCAAGCGAGAACGCTGGTTCGATCAGTACAAGACGTGGGAGCGTACCGACGGACACACAGGCAACTACACGTTTGGTATCGGCGCTACGCTTCCTACGGGAACCACCGTGTCTGCGAACTGGTCGCAGGGGGAGTTTCGTCAGGACACGGCGTACGACCCTGAGATCTTCGTCGACAACCCGCTCGCGCCTGATGAGCCCATTGCTCTTCTTGAGAACAATGAGTTCCAGACCAAGTGGTCGGCGCTGAGCTTCTCGATCAATCAGAGCCTGTTGCAGGGCATCTCACCGAACTACCAGATGCGCGCCATTGCTTCGGCGAAGATCGCTGTGGGGCGCATCGAGATTGAGGAGGACAAGCAGGTGGCAGCGGTAGCTGCAGATGTACTCAAGGCCTACTGGGACCTGGTAGCCGCTCGTCGCCTGGTCGAGATCCAGCGCATCGACAGGCGCCTGGCAGAGGAACAGCGCACGGTGACCGAGGCACGAATCCAGGCGGGGGAGCTGGCGCCGGTCGAGCTGCTTCGCATCGACGAGAGCGTAGCGACGCGCCAGGTCGAGTTGCTCGAAGCGGAGCGTGCTGCCGCTGAGTCGGAGCAGGGTCTGAAGCTTCTGATGGGTGTGAAGCGCGACGAGGCTCTCTATCGTCAGGCTTTGCGTCCTGTGGATGGCATCGTTGGAAATCTCCCAACACGTGATCACGACGCCAGCTATGAGGTCGCCCTACGTGACAATCCGGATCTGGAGATGGCACGCCGGGACCTCGACAGCAGGAGACTCGACTGGCGAAGCGCACGTCATGAGTTGCTCCCGGATCTGGGCCTGTCTGCCAGCTTGAGTCTTAACGGAAGCGGCTTCGATCATGCCGAGTCGGTTGAGGACGTGTTCTCGAGGCAGTTTCCTGACTTCCAGCTGGGCATGAACCTGCAGGTGCCGCTGCCCGATCTGGGTGCCATCGAATCAGTTCGTGCGTCCGACAACGAGGTGAAGGCGGCGCTTCTTTCACTGGAGGCGCTTGAGATGCAGGTGCTCTCAGGGATGGAGACCTCGCTGCGTTCCATTGAGTCCTTTGCTGCACAGGTGGAGGTGGCGATGGTGCGGGTGAATCTGGCCGCTCAGACTGCCGATGCCGCTGAGGCGACCTTTCGAGCCGGCCGCAACACTCTTCGCGAGGTGCTCGAAGCTCAGGCGGCACTCAAGGAGGCTCGGGTCGCGCTCGTACAGGCTGAGGTGGAGCAGCTGGGTGCGCGGGTGGATCTCGAGCTGCTGCGCGGCTCGCTCCTCGAGACGCTCGGCGTGCAGAGGATGTAGGGCTGCTCACGCCGCCACCTGAAGTTCTTCTTCGAGAATCCTGCCGGCGAGGCGTTCGAATTCCCAGGTGCCGCTGAACGAGGCGCTCTGTGCCTGCAGCGTGATGGCATCGATGACACTGGCCAGTCCGAAGTCTCCCGTGCTGGAGCGCGAGGTCGTGGGATCCGTGAGCGCATCCAGCGTGCGTTCGATGAAGCCCTGTGTCAGGCGGTAACGTCGCTGTCGTTGTTCGAGCCAGGAGCGCACTGCTTCGGGATCTTCGCCGATGGTCTGGCTGCGGGCGAGGCCGTAGTGAACCAGGGATTCCATGGCCTGGGCGTGGACCTGTCGGATCGCTGCGCTGATCTGAGGGCCGATTCGATCTACGTCGCCGCGGTGGGGCCAGCGATAGATAGACCCCTTGCCCCAGCCGTGCATGCCGTTGGTGCAGACCAGGGTGAAAAGGCTACCGGTCATAGTCGCTGAGCCGGTACCGACCTCGCTGTTGCGGAATTCGATCATTGGTGCGGGGTCGTTGGGCTCAGGCTCGCTGTCACCCAGCTTCGCGCGGACGCGAAGTCCTTCAGAAGTGCGCCAGGCGCTGATCACCTGAAGGTTGAGATCGGCCGGCACCTGCTCGTTGAGATCCGCGAT
>CAZEIY010000183.1:0-8204 GCA_964512375.1 uncultured Rickettsiales bacterium
CTCCCTGGCTGGAGTTGTGAGGGTGGTGAGTTGTCCCCGGATCTCGAGTACATGCGGCGCGAGCGAGAGGCAGGAATCTTCGAGCGCGAACCCTTTACCGGCATGTGGTTCCTGAGCGTCAAGATCGGCCAGAGTGGCAAAGCTGTCTGTACCTGGACGACGCCGGGGCTCCTCAAGGGAATCCTTGAGCAGTTGCTGGCGCTGGTGGTGTTGGCGATGGTCGCGTTGCGGCTACTGCGCGAGGACGGCTCTACAGCCCGTACGAACTGAAGTAGGAGCTGGACTAGTGACACTCCTGGGTCCTGCTGAACGACCCCTTCCATCCACAACCTACACAGCCAAAGAACGTGTCATTTGTGCAGCCACAGTTGGCACGCCACGTCACGGTACTACCGCAACTAGGTGCCGATCCCGCCCAGCCCTCCGGGGGATTACTACAACCAAATAGCCACTCGCAGCTTCCCGCTATCTGGTTCCATCGCTTGGTCTGCTGACCACCGTCGCAGTTGTAGTCCCAGCTGTTGTCGCCGCGATGAGCTGGGAACCAGGAACCCTGCCCTGGGCGGGCATAGCCATTGCTGTCAAAGCAATCCCCAGACCGGGTCGCTCGAAGCCAACCACTGGGCGAGCACAGACATTGGCTGCTTCCCACACCCCAGGTGTCATTGTCAGCATCGGTGTAATAGGCGACACAGTTGATCGCTCCGGGCTCATCACCGGTTCCGTCGCAATCCTCATCGAGATCAATAGGATCGCAGACCTCAGGTAGGGTCGGGTTGCGCTGCGCGTTTCCGTCGTCGCAGTCGTTGTCCCACGAAGTAGCGAAATCGTGGTCCGGCCCGCAGGTAGTCACGCCATCACCATCGAGGTCAAAGTCCTCATCGCTGGCTGAATCACAGTCGTTGTCAATGCCGTCGCAGAGCTCAGGGTTGCCGGGAAAGGTGCTCGCACCGTTGTTAGCCGGAACGTCATTGCAGTCGTCATCGGCGTTGCTGTAGATGCCATCGGGGCCGCAGCGGGTGACGCCATCACCGTCGTCGTCGAAGCCATCATCCACCCCACCGACACAGTCATTGTTGATCGCATCGCAGACCTCGGAGTTGCCTGGGAAAGCCAGCGGCTCGAGATCATCGCAGTCGTCATCGGCGTTACCAGCGATGAGGTCGGGGCCGCAGGTGAGCACCCCGTCGCCATCGACATCAAAGCCGTCATCGGGCCCGGCGACGCAGTCATTATCGATGCCGTCGCACACCTCGGCGTTACCCGGATAGGTGTTAGCGCCCGTCACAGGGTCATCATCACAGTCATCATCGGTGGTTCCCACGAGACCGTCAGGCCCACAGGTGCTGACCCCGTCGCCATCCTCATCAAAGAGGTCGTCGACTCCATCAACACAGTCATTGTCGATCGCATCGCAGACCTCGGGGTTGCCGGGAAAGGACAACGGCTCGAGATCATCGCAGTCCGGCTCGATGCAATTCTCATCACCCCAACCGTCACCATCGTCGTCGCTCAACAGGCAGTCACACGAACCGTTCTCCGCGCCCGGGCTGGCAAAATCACTGCCGTGGCCACCGAGTAGATCGCCGGCGATACACCAGTTGCCGGGCTCGTCGTTGAGGATGGCCGAGGGGGGGCCCGCCAGATCCGGGTCGAGACCAAAGGAGCGGCCCAGGGACCAGGCTGCATGCGGAGCCAGGTTGTAGTTCACCTCGTCGATCTCAACGCCCTCAAAGCGCAGACCCACCAGCCCCTGGATGTCATCAAGGGCGATGCCGGAATACTCGTAGTCCACCGTTACCCCACCGTTACTGGTGGAGTCTGCATTACGACCCAGCACAAGCCGCTCACCAGGTCCCACCACCACATCAGCGGCGATCGCGTGGCTACCGCCGCTACCGTCGTAGATCTCGAAGCCAAGCAGGGAGGTGTCTCGTCCCGATGCGTTGTAGAGCTCGATCCACTCACCCGCGGCATCAGAGACAGCGCCCGGACGCGGCATCACTTCCGTGAGCACCAGATCTCCATCCGCAGGAAGAACGACCGTGCTCGCTGAAGCCACTTCGCTGGCGTCGTCGCCGTCGGTAGCGATGACTTCGCAGGTCCACTCCTCGCCAAGTTGGGTCATCTCGGCCGGAACCTCCCAGAGCCCATCCAAGGCGGGCGCTGCGACGCCGTCGAGCAGCCAGGTGACCAGATAGTCGTCGGGCAGAGTGATGACATCACCATCGGCATCGCTGGCTTCCTGGTCGACGCTGCAGGTAATCGTCTGATCGACATCGGCGTGAGGCTGTGGCTCGACATCCAAGCTCGGTGGCTCAGGTGCAGAGTTGAGGATGGTGACGATGTTGCTCTGTAGTGGTTGTCCCAGCAGCTCTCCGTCAAAAGGAGTCAGCTCGCACATCACCTGCTGGTGCTTGTCAAAGTCATCGCCGTCCAGACTCAGACCAATCTGACCGACAACCGGGTCCCCATCAACGAACCAGGCGGCCATCCATCCGGCGACATCACCATCTACGTCGTTCCAGCCAAGCCCCTGGCAGACAAGCTCAGTGCCCTCATAGGCGGGCTCGGGGCCCAGCAGCACCTCGGTCGCTACGGGGGGGCTATTGGCGGGAGTGACAGAGAGCAGCAGGGCTACCTCGTCAGTCGCACCATTGGTATCAGTCACCCGCACCCACAAACGCCAGTTCCCACTCGTCAGGCCGATGACATGGAGTGCTGCCCAGCCAGTGGGATCAGGATTGAGACTGCCGAGGTCATGCTCGACTCCCGAATCGTCCGTGCGTATCGCGCCCCAGGTAACCATCAACTGATTCTCGAGATCCTCGGCGTCATCGACCTGGACGAGGACGGACAAGCCCAACTCCTCTTCCACCTCGATGGGATCCTGCCCCTCTTCATAGAGCGGCTCAGTGATCGCTATCTGCGGCGCGTTGTTGGGCGCAGCGATGATGAGGTTGTCATCGGCGCAGCCGGCAACGAACAAGACCCCCACGAGGAGCAAACACCAGGAATATGGCAAACGCATAGCTACAGAATAGCTCCCTGACCACGTCCGCGCCCAAGAACCTTGCCTGGCAGGGGACCCGCAACCACCGGACCCCGCTCACCGCGCAGCCTTCCCACGTACTCGGCAAAAGCCGGCAACGCCCGCAGCAGAGCACCCAATCGACCGCGACGTCGATAGCCACGCACAACCCCCATCATCGCTTCAGGACGCAGGTAGAACTGCATATTGGCCCGATAGACCAGAGCACGGAGTTCATCTTTGTCCATGTGCTCAAGGCGCAGGATCGAGTCACCGCTGTCCTGAGAGTAGGCCTCGAGATCATAGGTAGTGATGAGGTCCGCATCCCGGGCCTGCTCATAGAGGGGCGAGCCGGGATACGGGGTAGCAATGAAGAAGCGGGCGAAGTGGGGCCGAAGCGTACGAGCCAGCTCGATGGTGTCCTCGATGTCCGAGACCTTCTGCCAGGGAAAGCCGACGATGAAGTTGCACCACACCGCGATGTCCTCTTCGCGGGCCTCACGCACCGAACTGTAGGCCTGCTCGATGGTTATCTGCTTGTCCAGCTTGTCCAGAGTCTCCTGATTGCCGGCATCAATCCCAAAGACCACCGACTCACAGCCAGCGCGCTTCATCAGAGCAAGCATCTTGCGATCCACCAGGTCTACGCGAGTCTGACACTCCCACTCCAGATCCAGCCCGCGGCTGAGTAACAGCTCGCAGAACTCATGAGTCCAGTGCTTGTGGATGGTGAACACATCGTCATTGAAATACAGCTTCTTGCGGCCGTAGCGGGCGAATACCTCGACGATCTCGGCGAGCACATTCTCTGGACTTCGGTACCGCATGCGGCGCTCATTGGCCGAAGCGCTGCAGAACGTACAGCGAAAGGGGCAGCCACGCTTGGCCACCACCTCGTACAGCGTGTAGCTGTGCGCGTGCCGCTCATTTCGAGCCGGAAAGGGAAGCCGATCCAGGTCATCGGGATACTCGCGTGCCTCGTTGATCACGCACTGACCGTTCTCGTCTCGCCAGGCGATGCCAGCGATGTCCTCGTAGCTCTTGCTCCCGGTCCAGCAGTCGACCAGCTCCAAAATGGCATCTTCTCCCTCGCCGGTAATCGCCACATCGACGGCGGGATTCTCAAGAGTCCAGCGGGGCTCATAGATGGCATGAGCACCACCAATGACCACGGGAATGTCAGCGCTCACTGCCTTGACCTGCTCAGCCACCCGCCAGGCGCTTGGGATGAGCACAGAAGTGGCAGTGAGACCCACGAAATCCGGTCGCAACGACCGCACCGCAGCGCCGATGTCCGCTGCGCTGTGTCCATCGATCCAGGCGTCGCGAATCACTACCTCGTGACCGCGGGAGCGCAGCATTGCCGCGATGTACTCGAGACCGATGGGCTCGGCCAGGGCGCCCCCCTTATTACGGGTGACGGGTGGAGGCTGAACCAGCAGTGCGGTTGCCATGCCAACTCCGAAAGCGTTTGCCGGGACGCAGCATCGCGCGTGCGCCGCGGCGTACCAGGGGCCGATCCCCAAAACGCTGCTCCAGCGTATACCGGGACAGACCCTTGAGATAGGTCAGATAGCTGCGAGGCTGCTCCTCGCGCCCGCCAAGCAGAGAGCGCGCGATGCGTGGTGCCAGGAAGAGCGAAGGCACAAAGACGGGATCTATCAGCTTCATAGAGCGGTGCAGTCCGCTCTTAACCAACAGCTCCATCGCCCGAGGAGGAATGATGCTTAGCAACGTGAAGAGCTGGTAGTAGGAGCGCCATCGGGGGATGTCCCCCACACCCTTGAAGAGCCAGGAGTCGAGGTGCCCGCGTTCCGCCTGCCGAAGCTGCTCAAGGGTCCAATCACCGCTGTCGAGCCCAACCTGGTTGATGTCTGTGCCGGGCAGGTAGGTCAGAAAGAACACCTTGACCAGGTCGGGTGCGCACGACGCATAGAAGAGCAACGCCTCATCTTGATCAGCATCGGTCTCACCAGGAATACCCAGGATGTGATCCACCACCACCCAGATGCCCTGGGCACGCAGCGAACGCACTGCCAGGTCGATGTCGTCCGTGCTCTCGGTGCGGGCGAGAACGTCCTTACGGATGCGCTCATTGACTGTCTGAGTACCCATAATGCAGTGCACACATCCCGCCTTGCCGAGCAGCACTGCAATGTTCTCGTTGACCAGTTCTGGGTGCGTGATGATCGAGAAAGGCAGCCCGACACGCTTCGGCCAGATCTCCGCGAACTCCTCGAGCCAGCGGCGATTTGCGGTGAACACCTCGTCGTGAAAAGTCACCGTGCGAATGGACGGCCAGCGAGCCAGCGCCTGCTCGAGTTCATCACACACGTTCTCAGGACTGCGCTGGTTGCGAAAACGGCCGCCGTAGACCTCCTGGATCGGCTGATAGAAGCAGAATGAACAGGAATACACACAGCCCCGGCTGGCGTTGGTGTGGTACTCGTGGCTCATCTCGGGAACCAGGTCGTAGTGAATGGACTTGTCGAAGAACGGCAGGGAGTCCAGATCCTTGCGAAGCGGGCGAGGATCATTCTTGTTCACGCCCCCCTCGCTGCGAGACCAGATGTTCGCGATGGAATGAACGTCCCCCTGCCCCTCCATCGCATTCATCAACTCGGTCAGCGCGTCGTCTCCCTCGCCGATGCACAGGTAGTCAAAACAGGAGAAGCCCATGACCACTGCTGGCACGGTGGTCGCGTGCACACCACCGACGATGATCGGCAGCTCAGGGCGCTCCTCTTTAAGCCGCTGAGCAATCTCGACCGACCACGAAAACGTGTTGATCTCGATGTTGAATCCGACCATGTCAGGCCGCGTGGCGAGCACATCCCGAACAGTGACTTCGTCTGTGTTCAACACACCAGGAAGCCAACTCCCCGGCACGACTCCGGCGCTCTCTACCCCAGGGTCAAAGACGTGACTAACCGTATGACCGGCCTCCTTGCAGATGGCGGAGAGGAGCTGGATACCGAGATGCTCGGTGAGGCGGGTGACGAAGCAGATGTGCATGAACTGCGTGCATTCTAGCGGCAAGGCCCCGGCTAGCGCGCCACCGAGCTCGCTCGGAACCAGAGCGAATGCTCCGCTCCACGCATACAGCTCGCCTCGTATTCCGTTCCCCAGCTCGCGCAAATCCGCGCCATCGCTGCACGCGATCCATAGCTGCGCCCCACCTGTCCACCCGCTCCTTCGATGACCCACTGGCGTCGATCCTCGGGAAAGTCGAGCAGCCTGCGGCGCAGGCGCGGCGGGGTGGAGTTGAGGTGGTCACCAATAGGAAAACCCACACCCAACCAGCAGGCGCGCTGGTCATCGACCAGAGTCAGTCGATCACACTCACGAGCCATGGACTCATCGGCGCTGACATCGCCGGCTCCACCGCTGGACAGGGCCCAGCCGACCCCCCGAAAGCACTCGACTCGCCATGGCTCTGGCCTGTCGAGACATAGGGCCGCGCCCCCGCCGTCCGCACCCGACAGGGGACTCGCACCACCGCGCGCCGCTGCGTCGATTTGCCCCGAGGTCATCAAGAAACCCATGGCCCAGGCGCCGCCTCGGTAGCACTCCACCCTGCCCACCTCACCGTAGCGATCGCATCCTTCACTGATCTGATCCGGGTCGAGCTGCAGGTGCGGAGCCATATAGAAACCAAAGGCGTCCCAGCAATGGCCGCGGTAGAACTCAGAAGCGCTGGCCTGCGGAGCCGCCTCGGCTCGCATGGCGGCGATACCCACCACCGACGGTAACTGAACTGCTCCCACCAACACGGCCGCCGCAACTACCAGCCCGGCACGGGGCATCCAACCAGGTATCGGACGCTCACCCTCCGGGCATCCACTTCCTCTCCACTCCGACACCGCCGAGCCGAGAAGCAAAGCCCCGCTGATCGCCATCCAGACGATCCACGGCACGAGGGCGGTGTGGCCATGATCACGCGGATTGCTCAGCCACCAGTCCAGGTGCTCGAGGCGAAGCTCGCTGAGCAGGTAGCTGAGACCATAGATGCCTGCCATCACCGGCGGCAGCGCGGCTGGGCTCAGCCTGTCTGGGGGAGCGGAGGGCATGCGGGGAACCAGCGAACGAAGTACCCGGACGATAGAAGGGGAAACCCGCACGAGCATCCCCAGCCACCCCACAAACAGCCCCACAGTGACAGCCACCGAGAGCACCCAGACATCCCCACCGAGGGCTTCCCCGCCGAACGCTGTATCGAAATGCATTGCTCCCGCGAAGCCACCACCCGGGAGCATGTCAATTAGCTCGGACAGATGAAAGGGCGAGTGCCTCGCCTCCGGAGGAATGGTCGCTCGAGCTGCCTGCTCGGTCCCATAGGGACGGTGCCCCAACAGCTTCCACCAGCCAGGACTGCTCGCGACCAGCAGACCTGAGGCCAGGGCGGCGCCATGCAGTGGACCCAAGCGGTCCTTTCCTGCTGCCCAGAGAAGGCCCAGCAATGCAGGGAAGAACACCAGGGAAGCGAAGCAGTTGAACAGGGCCAGGCCCAACACCAGGCCCAGGCCCAACAAACCAGACACAGGCAGGAGCTCATCAGACGGCCTGGAAAACACCAGACGAAAGAGAACCAGCGCCGCGAGACTCTCAAAAATCAGCTCGGTGAAGTGCCAATGCCCCATCATCAGCGACGAAATGAAGACCAGCGGAGGCACCAGCATCACGGCAACTCCAGCCAGCACGCCCTGCAAGCCGCCCGAAAAGCGTGTCCAGGTGAGCCAGGTAACCGTCGTGAGCGCAGCGATAAGCAATGCACTCGTCGCCTTGACGGTGAGTCCGCTGACTCCCAAGACCGCGAACAGCGGCAGACCCAGGAGAGAGGCTACAAACATCCCCCCGAGCACTCCATCAAAGCTATCGATGGGGGAAAACGACCAGCCGCGCAATGCATCGTAGCCCATGGCCCCAGCAACGCAGTCCCAGGTGACCGTCGCCTCCGGGTTCTGGCTCAGGAGAACCATCCAGACGAGTGCCTGCTGCACAGCGAGGATGGCGAACAAGGGCAGGTAGCGGCGCACTGCCCTTCAGTCTAGACGACCGCCTTGCCTGCGGGGACCGCTGCCCGGACCCGAGCACTACCAGGCCGCGCACCATCGAGAGACTCGCCACTCTGAGCTGAGCCTGTTCAAAGCTGCGACTTATCGAGCAATTGATT
>CAZEIY010000184.1:0-8128 GCA_964512375.1 uncultured Rickettsiales bacterium
AAAAAGCACGGGGGAGTGCAGTTACCTCAAGAGAAGATTGAACCGCTAAAGCGGATGTTTGCAGTCATTTTCTGGGGTGAGCTTGCCGCATGGAAGGTCAGTGCAGAGCTTGCTCTTGAAATTGAGCCTTTGGAAGCGAAGATGGCTGCAAGTTCGCAGGCTTTTGACGAGGCCCGTCACTCTTACGTGATGCACGACTACCTGAGTTTGCTGAACTACCAGCCCGAGCAGTTGCCACCGGCCGGAAACCGCATTCTCAACGAGATCCTGCAGGCCGACTCGCTGGCCAAGAAGCTGGTTGGTATGCAGCTCATGGTAGAGCCCATCGCCCTTACTCTGTTTCAGCTGGTGCGGGAGGGCCAGGTTGAGCCGGTACTCTCTGAACTGCTCCCCTACTACGAGCGCGATGAAGCGCGTCACATCGCCCTCGGTGTCAACTACCTGCCGCAGTTGATAAAGAAGATGAGTCTCCCCGAGCTCCTGGATTTCTACATCTGGCAGATCCGGATGTTTATGATTGAACTTGATGGGGTTCGTGAGATGGAAGAGGACTTTCACGCCTTGGGCATTGATCCACGCAAGGCGATTCGCATCGGCCAGACCAAGCAGCTTCACGCGGGTCGGTTGGTCATGCAGCAGATGAAACTTGCCATTCCCGTCGAAGAGATTCTCACTCGAGCCATCGAGGCTCGCATGGCGCTCGACTGGCCCAGAGAGGGTGAGGACAGTAGTCGCGTTGCTCGCTGGAAGAAGGCGCTCCAAGCCGTGCTCCACAACGCCCCAGGCACCCGTAAGGTGCAGCAGACTCTCGACGAGATGATCGCCCGAGGAGTGGGCCCGGGAGCTACGGTCGCCTGAGCGATACGTTGTCGCACGCCCGGACTCGTAGTGCGCTCCGAATTCAGATGGAGTTCTGTGGTCGCTGGCTTTCCCGGTCCGCATGCCGTAAATGAAGGCGATCCACCAGGACAGGAGCCGATGACCGCATTCACTCAGTTCGAACTCGATCCCGCGCTTCAGTCCGCTGTGGCAGAGCTTGGCTTCGAGACTGCGACGCCAATTCAGGCTGAGACGATCCCAGCCATCCTTGCGGGTCGGGACGTCATTGCTCAAGCGCGTACGGGTTCGGGTAAGACGGCCGCGTTTGGTTTGCCGATGCTCGAGGGCATCAAGGACGGGGGACGCGCAGTTCGGGCTCTCGTACTTTGCCCTACTCGCGAGCTCGCTCTCCAGGTGTCGGAGGCCATTCGTAGCTTCGCGGTGGGACTGCCGGTGCGTGGCCTCGCGGTCTACGGCGGCGCGCCGTATCCGCCGCAGCTTCGCGCGCTCAAGGAAGGCGCGACCGTGGTGGTGGGAACACCGGGACGGGTTATCGATCATATCGAGCGTGGCACGCTCAAGCTCGGCGAGGTTGAGCTGTTGGTGCTCGATGAGGCGGACGAGATGCTGCGCATGGGCTTCTTGGAGGCCGTCGAGACGATCCTCGAGGCAGTACCGGAGAAGCGCCAGGTAGCGCTGTTTTCAGCGACCATGCCTGCCCCTATAGCGCGGGTTGCGAAGCGCTTCTTGACGAATCCGATCACGATCAAGGTCGAGAGCGAGGCGCTGAGCGTTGATCACATTGAGCAGTGCTGGGTGCGAGTGCCTCAGCGGCGCAAGCTGGATGTGCTGCAGCGAATCCTCGCCGTCGATCCTCATGATGCGACCTTGATCTTCACTCGTACGCGTAGAGGCTGCGCTGAGGTAGCCGATGGCCTCATGGCAGCCGGCATCGCCGCTGATGCTATTCACGGAGATCTCAACCAGGGCGCCAGGGAGCGCGTACTCAACAGGCTTCGCTCCGGCTCGCTCTCGGTGCTGGTCGCCACGGATGTGGCTGCGCGCGGTCTGGATGTCACTCATCTGACCCGGGTGATCAACTTTGACTATCCCGGCGACTCAGAGGCCTACGTGCATCGCATCGGTCGCACGGGTCGCGCCGGTAAGAAGGGCGTGGCAGTAACACTCGTTACCCCCGCAGAACAGCGCAAGCTGCGCTATCTCGAGCGTGCCATCAAGTACGACATCGAAGAGAAGAAGCCGCCGACTCGGGACCAGATCGCTCGACTGCAGCGCGATGATCTCTGGCAGGAGCTTCAGGGGGTCGGCTCAGCCGCTGATCTGGCTCAGCTGCAGTCCTGGTTGGAGGGCGCGCGTCTCGACTCTGGCCTCGACGCGGTAGAGATCGCGACCGCTGCTGTGAAACTGCTCTGCCGTCAGCGCGGTATCGAGCTGCATCCGCCCCCCGAAGCGAATGAGTCGAGAGGCCGTGACCGCGATCAGCGCAGGGAACCCCGGTTCGATGGCAGTGCGCAGCGTGCTGAGGGGTCTCGCTCGGAGCGAGGGCCGCGAAGGGATAGGGAGGATCGGCCTCCCCGGCCGCCGCGTGGGTCGCACGGTGAGGGCGGACCGCGCAGAGGGGGCCGAGGAGGTCCGGAAAATGCCGTCGAGCTGTTCCTGAGTATTGGCAAAGAGGCCGGCGTCCGGCCCTCGGACATTGTCGGCGCATTGGCAAACGAGGTGGGCATCTCAGGCAGTGAAATTGGCCGAATCAGCGTCTTCGCCAACAAGGCGTTCGTCGGGTTGCCGGCCGACCTCATCGACAGGGCCATCGCTGAGTTCCCGACCTTGACGATTCGAGGCCGTAACGTGCACCTCTCGCGTGCCCGGCCACGAGAGCAGGAAACGGACAGAGGACCGACGTTCAAGAAGTTTCCTTACCGAAGCAAGGGCAAAGGCAAAGGCAAAGGCAAAGGTAAGGACAAGGGCATGGGCAAGGTACGCGGTGGCAAGGGATACCTGCAGCGCCGCAAGGGCCACAAGTAACGATTCCAGCCCTCAGGGCACCAGTGAACCCAGCACACTCATTACGACATCGGGCTGATGCAGTCGGCTGGCGTAGGCCATGGTTCCGTCCGGCGCAAGGATGACCTGGAAGGGGAAGGGGCTATCGACGCTGGTGAGCGGAATGCGTCGGTTGAAGTACTCGTAGAGTGTTGTTTCGCCTTCTGGGATGTCCCAGCAGTTGGCGTCCACGCCCGAGAGATCCATCGCGAGCAGCTCCCGAAAGCCCGTGTCCTCAGCGTACTCGAGCGCTCGCGTCAGCCCTTCCTCCCAGGCGACCGCGAGAATTACTACTTCCTCATCGCTGAAGTTCGCCCGTACCGAAGCTGCAAGGTCTGGAACCTCCAGACCACAAATGGGTCACCAACTCGTATAGAAGGCGAGAAGGATCGGCATCCCTTCCCACTGGCTGTCATCGAGATGGAAGCAGTCCACCTGTTGGCTACACACGTTCCCCTCGCACGAGTTGGTGATGGGGAGACGGAAGGGCGGGACGCTATCTCCGACAGCCAGGCCTCCTTCGAGCACTACAAGCGCCGCGCGGCGCTCGTCTCGCATCGGATCATTGGAATCTAGTCGAACGAAGCGCCGGTCAGGATGGTCGAGCAGTGCAGTAGCTTCCAACTCGATCGCCTCGCGTTCACCGGGAGCGAGCAGGTACCGCTGACCTGATGGGCTGAGGCCCTCTTGTTGTCTGATCTGAACGTTGAGGGCAGCACGGCCTCCATTGCTCATTCGCAGCACGACGCTTGTGTCCTGATCTTCTGTTGTGGCTGCAAGCGACCAGCGTCGATCGATGAGGTTGAGGGATGGGGCTGTAGCGCCGGGCTGCACCTCGCCGAGGAAGATCGAGTCCATCTCGGTGATGATGAACTCGGTGCCAGACAGGGCGACGAAGCCGGAGTTGTCGATAGCCCACTCCGGATCGGGTTCGGGATGGTCAAGCTGGGTGAGGGCGAAGTCGGTGGCGGATATCAGCCGCGTCGCTCCTGGCTCGGCGGCGTCGTACAGGCGCATAGAGTTCCAGTCAGAGAGCAGCAGATAGCCGGCGGACCAGGCCACCGAGATGGCTGATCCCGGCGTGTCGATGTGTTCGCTGAGGGTCGGTGCGTTGCCATCATTGACATCGAAGATCTCGAGTCCGGCCTCACCGCCGGCGAGGGCCACTCGCCCGTCTGCGGAGGCTGCCAGCGACTTGCCGATACCCAGAGTGGAGATGCTACCAAGAAGGTCTGGCGCGGCGAGGTTCGTGGCGTCCAGTACGAACAGTGTGCCTCCCTGCGGTTCGCCCTCGGCACGCTCTGGATGCACCCCGGCATCGCTGACATACAGGCGCGCCCCTTCTTTGGTGATGGCCCATGCGCTTGTGCAGCCGGGCAGGTTCTGCTCAGAGACCAGGGTGAAGGCGCCCTGGTCATCGACGCTGAATACGGTCAGTCGGTCCGGTTTGCCCGTAACGTAGAGATAGCCATCTGCGAACAGGCCGGACTCGAAGCCACCTGCATCGATGAAGGTGGCCAGCATCACCGGATCTGCGAAGGGCGGCGCGCTGAGATCGGGCAGGCTCCAACTCGTCAAGCCCGCGGGCTGTCCCAGCGCGCCTCGAGTCATGGTCACCGCCAGGCGACGAGCCGGATCTACAGCGAGGTCGTCGCACAGCGCCAGGCCGTCGGGATCAAGGAGTCCTTCTGCGCGTTCCATGATCGCGGGTGGCTTCGGGCCGCCGGGAAAGGCCGCGGCGTCGATGGGGAAAATTTGCTCCGGGTCGATCACGGCAACGGAGTCAGTAAGGCAGGCGACGAGGCTCTGCTCGATCGGGAGCACTCGTCGTGGATGAAGCATCATGCGTTCACCACTTCCTCCGGCCGGTAGTCCCGTGATGTCCCCTGCATACGGTGTGTAGAACAGTCCGGTTGGACTGAGCGCGATGCCCGCGTGCGGTGCCGTGCACAACCCCGCCTCTCGTACCTGCCCGGCTGGGCAGAGCTCCTGGTTGGAGATGTGGAGCATGGTGTATCCCGTGATGTCACCGCCGCTATGCCGGGCATGGAGTGCGATCAGCTGATCACCGAGCGGCAACTGCGCGATTTCGACGACCTCTCCCCGTAGGCCCCCTTCGCTCGGTTGCAGCAGCTCGGCTACCCCGGCAGCCTGTCCAGCAACCTCGAGCACCACATCAGAGGCCTCACTGTGGGCAATCCAGATTGAGATGGTGTAGGGCTCGCCTGGTTTCACCTGCGATGGCTCCACCTGGACCGAAGCGACAATCAGGCAGGAGTCCTGGTCGCTGCTCTCGGCGCAGGCATCAAGTGGGGTGACTGGCTCGCAGTCAGGCGAACCTGCGCAGTCCGGGTCCTCGCAATCGAGCACCCCATCGACATCGTTGTCGATCGAGTCCCCACACTGGCCTGGCAAATACCCCTCGCCATGGCTGCTGTTGCATGCCGAGACGATGAGGAGCGCAGTGAGTGTGAGGAGGCGAGCCACCATGCCTACGAAACTAGCAGCCCATGCGCAGGTCGCTAGGGCATCGGCTGGTAATCCAGCATGTCTGTGAAGGGGACTTCTTCCTTTTCGTAGCCCAGCACCTCAGTCAGGGTCGAGAAGCGGTTGACGCCGGTGCTCACCTCGATGTCTCGGCCCTTAAATTGGGAGGGATGTTGGTAGCCGGCCGCATGAGATAGCGTGATGAGTTCCTTGCGGAAGCTCTTGAGGTAGCGGCCCATGCGCTCGCCCTTACTTTCGACATCCAAGCCTGCCTGGAACCACTTACTCTGGGTGGCGACTCCCGCCGGGCAGTGTCCGGTGTGACATTTCTGAGCCTGAATGCAGCCGATAGCCAGCATGGCCTCGCGCGCTACGGCGACCAGGTCACAGCCCATGGCAAGGGCGACGACTGTGCGGTCCGGAAAGCCCAGCTTGCCGCTGCCGATCCAGATTACCTGGTCGGTCATGCCGGCCTCGAGGAACACCTGATACACCCTGGCGAAGCCAATCTTGAAGGGCAGGGCGACGTGGTCTGAGAAGGTGAGTGGGGCGGCGCCCGTGCCTCCTTCGGAGCCATCGACGGTGATGAAGTCGGGGCCCTGGCCACGCTCTTTCATCCGTTGTGCGAGGTCCCGCCAGAACTGCAGCTGGCCGATGGCGCTCTTGATCCCTACAGGCAGCCCCGTGCGTTCGGCGATCAATTCAATGAAGTTGATCATCTCGTCGACGGTGCTGAACTCCTTGTGGGTGTTTGGGCTGATGCAGTCTTCGCCCTGAGGGATCTTGCGTACCGCGGCAATTTCAGCGGTGACCTTTGCGCCCGGCAGGATGCCCCCCTTACCTGGTTTGGCTCCCTGGCTAAGCTTTATCTCGATGCACCGAATCGAGGGACAACTCTCGACTTCGGCGGCCAGCACATCGAGGCTGAAGCGGCCATCGTTGCCTCGGGCCCCGAAGTAGCCGGTTCCCAGCTGCCACATGATGTCGGCGCCGCCGCTCTTGTGATACGGGCTGACTCCTCCCTCACCGGTGTTGTGACAGGCGCCAGCAAGCGCCGCACCGCGAGACATGGCCCGCACAGCGTTGGCACCTAGCGAGCCAAAGCTCATGGCCGAAATATTGATAATGGAGGTGGGTCGGTACGGTCGCCTTCGGTTGTGGCTCTCGCCCATCACCTTGAGGCAGGGGAGGGCGGAGGGGTCATCGCCGATGTACCTGGCCTCGCCGTCTGGGAAGCCGAAGACCTCGTGCTTGATCAGGGGGTATCCGATGGAATAGAGCAGTTCTGTGGTGCCAAAACCGAAGTTCTTGTTCTGACCCTTGGCTGATGAGTACACCCAGCGCCGCTCATCGCGGTTGAAGGGCGCCTCTTCTTTGTCGTTGGCCACCCAGTACTGGCGAAGCTCGGGACCGACCATCTCCAGCAGGTAGCGCAGGCGGCCCACCAGCGGGAAGTTATGGCGGATGGCGTGCTTGCGTTGAATGAAGATGTCGTCAATGAGCAAGAAGAGGAGGACGGCTATCAGACCGGTGACCAGCCGATGTTCACCCACCCAGACAAGAGATTGTTCCATACGACACAGGGTACCAACACTCAGCGATTGAGGTGGGCGGGGGGGACTGTGGCTTGTCAAGCCAACGTCGCTGTCCGGGGTGTAGGATGCCCGGTGGAGGAGCTCTGATGACATTTCGATACTTCATGTTGGGTGCTGTTCTTGCAGCCCCTTCCTTCCTCACCGCCTGCGTCAGTGGTGGCGGGGTACCCGATCTGGTTGCTTCGGCAGCGTTCGTGGATTTTGGCGTGGTCGCTCCGGGCGACATTGCCGAGGGCACAGTCTCCATCAGCAATGCAGGGGCCGCCGCAGCAGAGGTCGCGTTGCCCACCATCAGCGGTGTGGATGACAGCGTCTTTGAGGTCGGTGGAACATGGCCGGTCGCGCTCGAGCCTGGCGGGTCCATCGCGGTCAACCTCAGTTTCTCGCCCACAGAGGAGGGTAGCTGGACAGGCACCTTGAGCTTTGGTGCCGGGCTCTCTGGTGCTATTTCCGGCGGAGGTGGTGGCAGCAGTGCGACGCTGAGTTCTTCTGTGGTTTCGGTAGCGCTAATTGCTCGGAGCGAAGCTGCTGGTGACGATGACGACAGCGCAGGTGACGACGACGATACCGCAGGTGACGACGACGATACCGCTGGTGATGACGACACCGCCGGTGATGACGACACCGCCGGTGATGACGACACCGCTGGCGATGACGACACCGCTGGTGATGATGATGATGAGATCGCCGGTCCCGATGAGGATGGTGACGGCTATGTGGCTGAGTCGTCCGGCGGCACGGACTGTAATGACGCAGACCCCACAGTGAGTCCGGCAGGTCTCGAGTTCTGTGATGGAATTGACAGTGACTGCGACGGGGACATCGACGACGACCCCCTGGACGGTTCGACCTGGCACCTTGATGCCGACTCAGACGGGTACGGCGGCCAGCTCTTGACCCAGGAGGCCTGCACGGCACCCGACAGCTACGTGGCTAACACCGATGACTGCAATGACCTCGACGGCGCCGTGTATCCGGGTGCTACAGAGCTATGCAACGGCATCGATGACGACTGCGACGGTGACATCGACGATGACGCCCCCGCCGCTCAGACCTGGTACCTGGACAACGACGGCGACGGGGTAGGGGGCTTCTGGTTGACCCAGGTAGCCTGCTCGATGCCGCAGGGCTACGCCGGTGACAGCAGCGACTGCGACGACACC
>CAZEIY010000185.1:0-8107 GCA_964512375.1 uncultured Rickettsiales bacterium
TGGAGTCTGCGCCAGTGCAGATGTCGGTGTCGTCACAGATGCCGTCGTTGTCGGTGTCGCCGGTGCTGTCGTTGCCGGTGCAGGCATCGAGGTTGTCGCAGACACCGTCGCCATCGCTGTCGCCAGTGGCGGAGTTCGGGCAGGCATCGCAGACATCGCCTTGTCCGTCGCCGTCGGCATTCTCTTGATTGGGGTTTGCGATGGTCGGGCAGTTGTCGATCGCATCGTCGACGGTGTCGCCATCGACGTCACTCCCTGAAGGCGTGCTGTCGTCATCGTCACCAGGCGTGCTGTCGTCATCGTCACCAGGCGTGCTGTCGTCATCATCGCCCACGCCTGTGGTGACGCTGATGCCTAGCGAGTAGTCGTTTCCAAGCACCGAGTCATTCTCGGAGTACAGCAGCACCTCGATGACGTAGGTGCCGGCAGTGTCGGCAATGGCGACGAGTTGCTCGTTGTCGTCGGTGCTCGCGCCTGAATCCAGCTGAGAGCTGTCGGGACCGTAGAGTCGAGCGTCGATGTCGCCGCCATCATTTGAGAACACCACGTCAACCGTGATCTCGTCACCAGCGGCTAGTTCAATGGCATAGAAGTCACCTTCGCTCGGACAGATCCGCAGAGAAGCATGGCTACCCGCGTTCAGGGCGCTTGCGGTCTCAGGGGTGTCGTTCTCCTCGTGAGAGTCATCTGCACACGTGTCACCAGTGGTGTCATCGTCGTCGGATGTGCTGGTGTCATCGTCGTCATCGTCATCGGATGTGCTGGTGTCATCATCGTCAGCAGGTACGCTGTCATCGTCATCGCCCGTGGTGTCGTCATCGTCGGGAATCGGCATGCCCAGGGTACTGCGATCGCAGCCTCCCAGAACGAGCAGGAAGCAGAGTCCGAGGAGGGACAAGAGAGTGAAATAGGATGAACGCATTGAGCAATCTCCAGAGTGCTTCCGCAGGTGAGAGCCGAGGGGCACAGAACGACCAGAATCTGAATGCAGAAGTGGCCTTAGAAACCGTTCTGTCAGGAAAAAGTCAAGGGAATATCCGGGCACCTAACGGATCAGGGTGCTGGCAGGCCCCATTGAACGCGTGTTTATGAATGCCCGACAGACCGTGGCTTGACAGCCCCCGCGCTGCCCGTCTACGACGTCATTGTGTGTGCCCGAAGGCCGGTGCCGCCAGGAGTCTCTGTTTTGCTTGACCGTCGCTTCATTGAAGACAACACCGAGGAAGTACGCGCAGCGCTGGTTGCTCGGCGGAGCGACCTCTCTCTCGACCCACTGCTCGTGCAGCTTGGAGAGCGTCGAGAGGTTCTTGCCGAGGTGGAACAGCTTCAGGCGAAGCGAAATGCGGGTAGCAAAGAGGTCGGCGAGATGTTCAAGTCGGGCCGGGGCGATGAGGCTCAGGTCCTGCGGGCGGAGCTTGCCGAGCTAGGCAAGAGGGTCTCCGCGGGCGAGGGTCGCGTTCGTGATATCGAGGCAACGATCGATGAGCAGCTGTTACAGATTCCGAATCTGATCTCGGTCGATGTACCCGTGGGCGACGACGAGAGCGCCAACGTAGAGCTGCGAACATGGGGTAGCCCGAAGAAGTTTGATTTCGAGGTCAAGGACCACCATGACCTCGGCGAGGCCCTGGGCATTCTCGATTTTGAGCGCGGAGCTCGCGTCGCGGGGGCGCGCTTCACGGCGCTCTTCGGGGCCGCAGCACGCCTCAACCGTGCCCTCGCTCAATTCATGCTCGATCTGCACACGACCGAGCACGGCTACACAGAGGTGTTGCCGCCGTTCATCGTCAATGAGCGCGCCTTGACGGGCACGGGTCAACTGCCGAAGTTTGCTGACGACCTGTTCCGTCTGCAGAAGCCCGACAACTACTTCCTCGCGCCAACCGCCGAGGTGCCTGTCACCAACCTGCACGCGGGCGAGCTGCTTAGCGCCGCTCAGGTTCCGGTGCGGTACTGCGCGTACACGCCCTGTTTTCGTGCAGAAGCTGGCTCCTATGGGCGCGACACGCGCGGTCTCATCCGCCAGCACCAGTTCGAGAAGGTCGAGCTGGTGCAGTTGGTCCGTCCAGAGGACAGTGAGGCAGCCCACGAAGAACTGACTGGCCACGCAGAGAAGGTCCTGCAGTTACTCGAGCTGCCCTATCGGGTGGTGACCCTCTGTTCGGGAGACATCAGCTTCAGCGCCTGGAAGTGCTACGACATCGAGGTCTGGCTGCCCGCGCAGGACACGTATCGCGAGATCTCGTCCTGCAGCAACTTCCGCGACTATCAGAGCCGCCGAGCGAGCCTTCGCTTCCGCCCGGATGCCGGCTCGAAGCCGCAGTTCCTGCATACGCTCAATGGCTCAGGACTCGCCATTGGTCGCACCCTGGTCGCCATCATGGAGAACTATCAGTGTGAGGACGGCAGCATTGTTGTCCCGGACGTGCTTCGACCCTACATGGGTGGCATGGAGCGCATCGGCTGAACTATCCGCCATGGTTCAGGCTGACTCGATCTCCGCGAACAGCGTTTCACTCATCCACTGCTCGAACCAACCGCCCATCTCGCTCAACAACCTGTCGGTGTCGGCGCCTGGCGCACTCGCGGCTGCCTCGGTGGCCTCACCCAGGCTCCGCCCACCCTGAAGACCGGTGAGTAGCTACCTGTATCATCCGGGGGCACCGTAGAGGCCGGTCACTCTCATCGGATCTGCGGGAGTCAATTCGGTTAGGAGTGACGAGAACGAGACCGTCATGCGCAGGATTGTTCCCGTCTCGTTACAGCGGAGCGCCGCAGTCGATCCATTCCGCCAGCAGGGCGAGGTCGGTTCTGGAAGGGCCACCACCCGGAGGCATGGCGCTACCCCCATCCTCGACTGCTTCAATGGCCCGTGCATAGACACGGTCCAGCTGCGCTGTGATGCCCTCGTAGGTGTCGAAGTTGACGCTGAGGGTGGCGTCTTGACGCCGCTCTTCGTCCAGGTGGGAACTGTGGCAGGGAACACACCAGGTAAGCATCATCGGTGCGCCCACGTTCTCGTAGTTGACGATGCTGGTGTCGCAGGGGTCTATCCCTGGGGACTCGACCTCTTCAACACAGCCTGCCAGCAGGAGCGCCGCTCCGAGGAGCAGGAAGGGACGAGGGCCTCTTCGTAGGATGGTGCTAGGAGGTGAAGGCACGGAATACCTCCTGTCCGGGGAACCAGGGCTCAGGATCGACATCGAGGAGCTCAAGCAGTCCTGCGGCGAAGTTCTCATAGCGCAATACCGCCCCTGAGTTGCTCGCGGAACCACTGCTCAGATCGATGGTTGCGGCGTCGAGGTTGTCGTCGGTGGCGCCGAAGCTCTGACCACCAATGAGGCCGGTTGACGGAGCTCCGATGAGTAGAGCGCTGGTCACCGGCCAGTGGTCTTTGCCGGCGTCGGCAGAGTCGCCATTGAGCTTGGGCGTGCGGGTCATCTCAGAGACCACAGCAATGACGGTGTTGTCGAGCATTCCTCGTAGCTGGAGCAGGTCCATGAGTTGACTGAGCCCTGAGAACATCGACTCGTAGGAGTTGTTCTGGTCGTCGTTGCCGTCGTGGGTATCCCAGTCCAGCCCGGTGTCGATTACGACGCTATGGGCCAGGGGAATGTCCAGCAGATCGACGGCGAGGCTCACCTGGTTGGCAAAGGTGGCCTGCACCCCGAAGCTGAGCTGGCTGGCGAAGTCCTGCCCATCGCTGAGGAGTCGTTCGGCGCGGTCCATGGATTCGATATAGTCGGCGAGGATCGACGCATTGCGACCGTGGGCCCCCCGAGCAGCAGTGAAACGCGAACTTCGTGCGCGCAGGAAGTCTTCTATTGCTGCCGCATCATCGGGCTCGGGAACGAACTGAGGGTAGCTGATGGTACTGCCCGGCGAGGTCGGCAGTTGAGCGGAGCGATTCAGAAGAGCCTTGATCTGATTGCGGGCGCCGGTACGCCCCGAGTAGGCAGCTAGAGGTCCGGTATAGCCGCGGCTGCTGAGATCCATGTAGGGCAGCGGCACCTCGTCTCTGGGGCTCCCCAGGACGTAGCCGGTGATGGCGGCCAGGTCGGGATTGGAAGAGGTGCGCTTGCCGGTCAGCATGCGAACTGAGCACTCGGGGTGGGCGATGGAGCCGACCCAGATGCCGTTTACCACGGCGCAGTGATCGGCCCACTGGTTGAAGAATGTGCTCACCGCAGGGCGTCGAACGTCGTTCACCGCCAGAGGGATGCCGCCGATGCTGCGGACTTCTTCGTTGTTGTCTCCACCGCTGTCGGGTCCATCGATGTTGCTCAAGCCGTACTTCGGGTCGAAGCAGTAGGTGACGTCCCAGCCGCCCGAGGCGAAGACGACGATGAGACGGGTAGCAGCTGAGGCGCTTCCCCCAGCGCGGGCCATCATCGGCAGGGTGAGTCCTGCGGTGCACAGGGCTGAGGAGGACAGGAAGGAGCGGCGTGTGAATGTCATGTCTGCTCCTAGTAGAAGATGGCCCGGTCGCTCTGAAGGAGGGCACTGAGGACCACCTTCCAGGCTTCCTGGGTGTCGCCGCCCGAGTTAGTCAGTGCGGCGCTGAACAGGGCATAGCTCTCGTCTATTTCGATGCTGTTGGTCAGGGCGAACTCGCCGAGTACTCGAAGATGGAGTTCTTCGAGCTGGCTGCGTATCGAGGCCTCGTCGCTGGCTTGGAGGGACGAGAGCGTGGTGAACAACTCTCGCTGCTCAGGGCTGCTCACGGCAGCATCCCTGGGCACTACGTAGCCAGCAGCCTCTGAGGCCAGCGCGTTGTAGAAGAGCGCGCGCACAGGGGTCATCGTATGGGTGGGGATGGTGACCAGGTGGGAGTCGATTCCGCCGGCCATGGCCGTGAAGCCAAAGGCAGATCCTGCGCTCAGATCGTCTTCTCCCCAGCAGCGATAGACCTCGCCCAGACCGCAGGTCGCGCTGTCGGGGTTGATCCGCCACGCGAAGTCGGTGAGCTCCTCGAGCATGCGACCGTAGTGGCGGGGCCGCACTACCTGTAGACCAGCGATGTGCTCCGTCTCCTCGGCATCGGTGAGGTGTGAGGCTCGGAAGGCGTCGGAGAGCACCACGGCACGGGCTAGTGCTTTTGCGTCGTAGCCGCTGTCCGCGAAGGCCTGCTGTAGGGGGGCTGCCACATCCAGGGGTACCGACTCGACGTCGACCTGGCCCAGATAGCCATAAAAGCGCCTGGCTGCGCACAGTGAGAAGCGTGGGTCGGTGGCGATCAGTTCGCCCAGGTCGCTGAGGTCGTTGGCTACCAGGCCGTAGTAACCCGGTGGGCGCAGACCGCGAGGTTGCCAGCCATTCGAAGTGCTCTTGGTGTAGTCGAGAAGTGGGTAGCAGTTGAGCTGAGCCTCTACGCTGTTTGGGTCTTCATCGCAGATCGAGTCTTGCTCGGTGTAGATCCTGCTGACGACGACGTTGCCGATTCGCTGCCGGAAGGGCCAGAGGTAGCCGGACAGAGGGTCCAGGCTCTGATGGCAACCGACGCACTCTTTTTGCGTGTTGACTGCAGCCGCGACTGCGGCATCGTCGCTGAGATCAATGGTGCCGCTGATTGGCACATCCCGTCCGAGGAAGTCCGAGCACAGCAGCGCATTGGCGATGAGGTTCCCGCGCCTACGGTGATAGTTGCTGCCGTTGGAATAGTGCCGCAGCCACAACTCGGAGCTGCTGAGAATCCCAGCCGCCGGGCGCGCCTCTGGGGCACCTGGGGGATTCATGACTGCAGGGGAGGGGTCCAGGGGCCAGGATAGGCGCTGCCACTCGGGGCCGGCGGCGTCGTAGTCCAGTCCCCAGATCGTCGCGCTGACTGCGTTGCCCATCGTGTAGTCGGCCTGGACGATGTCTGTGTACGGCCTGTTCGACAGGACGATGTCCTCGATCAACCGCAGCGGCGCCTCGGCCAGGGAGCGATAGATCTCGCCCATCTCCGTTCCGAACAGCGGCCCCACAGCTGGCAACCCGATGCGCTCGCTGCGCATGAGGAGGAACTCAGCATGCATGTCTCGAATCATGAGCCCAAAGTCATCGGTCTCGAGGTAGGCATCGATGATGGCCTCCAGCAGGCTGGGGTCCTGCTGTACTGCGCGCATCTCCTCGGGCGACGCCCTCCTCGCTCGGAGAGCGATAGAGGCGCGATTGAGGTGGTCGGTGGGGCTGAGGAACTCCAGCTGGGGAGGCTCCTCGGGGGGCAGACTCGGGTCCTCGCCAGGTAAGTCGTTGCAGCCGCTCAGCAGCGTGGCCAGGAGGAGAGCGCTGGGTAACTGCGGGCGGAGACGGAGCATGCTTCCTCACGAACTGGCGGTTTCAGCCCTCCCGCCATTGGAGTGGACTGACCGGGTAGCTCGGGACAAGAGTAACAATCGCGACCTATTTCGTGGCGGCGCTTTCCTCGCGGGGAAAACGGTCCGTCTCTCGTAGCACCGCGCAGGAAGGCAGATCCGGTTGGTAGCGCCAGCCCATTGCCAGGGTGATTTCGTTATCCCAGCCGAACTGTAGCTTTCCTCTGGCCGTCTTCCTCAGGGAATCGGCGAGCACGCCTTCGCTTAGAGCCCACATGCGTGGCTCGCTCGGAGAGACCTGTAGATGCGCTGAGTCTTCGGCCATGGTTGCGCTGTGTGCGAGATCCCAGCGCGAATCGTAGGCGAAGGTCCCCAGGCTCTGGAGCGCGACGCTGAGAACGAGCAGAGGAGCGACGATGCGGAGGTCAGGGAGTGAGAAGCTGGATTTCTGGTCGAGTCGCGAGGGAAGGCCGAGGAGGAGAAGCGCCGGCAACAACTCCTGGAGGCGCCGTGGTCCCCAGCTATCGCCGCCCCACCAGTCTACGTAAGCAGCGTTCAGGGCGAGGGTGGAGAGGACGCCAATGAGAAGGGCTATGCGGAAGGGCTCGCGGCTCCGACCCGATTGCCAGAGCCCCGGAAGGAGGACGAGAATCCAGGGACTGAAGACGAGCAGTCCCCTCGCTGGCGAGACGAGTAGGCCCATGAGGCCGACGCCAGGGTTGCCAGAGAGGGCTGAGTCGCCGATGCCGTGAACTCGCGCGATATCTGCGGCGATTACTGCGAAAGGGGGTGTCCATGGGCTACCGCTGTGCACCTGGTTGTCGAGGAGCCAGAGAGCAGCAAAAGGGAGGGAGCAGCAAACCAGAGCAGGAACCCAACGGCGAAGGGAGGCCCGATGTTGCCAGGCCAGGACAGCGAGGACGGGCAGGGTGAGTAACAACGAGGACGGCCGAGAGAGCAGGGCCTGGCTAAGCCCAAGGCCGAGGAGAGCACCGATGGCAGGACTCGGGGGGTGGTTTTCGTCGCGTCGGGCGATGGCCAGCCAGAGAATCATCCCTGTGCCCAGCATGGCGCTCTGGTTGCTCCATAGCGTCTGTCTCGTTTGCGGCCAGAGCACCGTACCGAAGAACAGCGCGGGTAGTACCCAGAAGGGCGGATGCTCGCCCATCCAACTGCGCAGTGCGGCGAGGGTGAGCCAGAGGATGATCAGGACACTGAGGACGACGACGATCTGGTGTGAACGGAGCACGGCGGTCTCGGTATGTGCTCCGTTCCACAGCAGCAGGAGAGCTGCGCCTGGCAGAGCCAGGAGGGGGGCGCCCAGTCCGGTGAACGAGCGCAGCTGCTGGCCGCTGGCATCTGGACGAGCCGGCGAGCCGGACCAGGGCACGTGCTCTCCCTTCGGCTCGCGTTCGTACAGGAAGGGGAACTCGTCCAGATCCCAGTCACCTTCGCAGAGGAACGAGATGGGTCCGTACACGGAGCCCGTTGAGTCTGCCCAGGGGATGGGCCGGAGGAAGAAAGAGAGCGAGAGAGCGAGAAGGACCAGCAGCCAGGACCTACGCCTCCAGTCGACGCGCTCCTTTTCAGGGGATGGAGCCCCGGCAGGCTGACTGGGCTGCTGATCTGTGTCGGGTGAAGGGACGGTGTACTCCCGGTGCCGGGCAGGCGACGCAGTCAGGATGGCGGAGAGGGAGGGATTCGAACCCTCGGTCGCTTGCACGACACTCGCTTAGCAGGCGAGCACCATCGGCCGCTCGGTCACCTCTCCGGATCCGGACTGTCGAAGGTAGTAAAGAGTGGCGGAGGCG
>CAZEIY010000186.1:0-413 GCA_964512375.1 uncultured Rickettsiales bacterium
GATTCAAGAGGGCTACAAGAAGATCAAGCATCGCAGCAGGCTCGAGCGCTTCGAGCCCTACATGGATTCCCGGATCAGAGAGCTCTTCGACCAGGTTCATGAGCGTCTTGACGCCCTGTGGGTTGAACTGAAGGTCGAGAGAAACCGGAAGGAGATCCGCGGCAAGTTCGTAGAGGTCGGCCAACTGAGGATGGCTTCCGATCTGCTGCACAGTCAGGGAGGGATGGCCCGCTATAAGAACGACTTCGCTTTGGCGAGGGTTTGCTACGTGCGGGTGTTGGAGTTGGACCCGGGAGGACCAGCGGGAGCCGAGAATATTGCTGCCGCTAAGAGAGCTCTTAAGGACCCGCAACTCTCGGCGAGCGCAGTAGCCGATGCTGGCGTAGACATGGTTGACCTTCAGCGTCGCCTGG
>CAZEIY010000186.1:423-8099 GCA_964512375.1 uncultured Rickettsiales bacterium
GGATGCAGCGATCGGCTGACCTTCAGTTCAGCCCCATCGACGTGGCCAGGCGCTCCATCCGCTGCCGTTCGCCGCCGCCCGCCCGCGCGATGGTCAGGCCTCCTCGAACGGCTTCCCGACCGGGCATTCCGCATCGAAGCAGGGAGCGGCCAATCCACGCGAAGTCACTTTCGCTCAAGTTCTCTGCTCGGGAGCGTACGAGGTCGAGCAGTGCGCCGGTTGCCTCGCCTCCACCGCATTCTCCGAGGGCCCAGATGAGATTGGCTCGGCATGCTTCATCTAGGTTGCTGAGCCACGAGCCTAGAATTGGTCCGACCAAATCCCGGTGAGCGTAGCGGCCGGCGCACCGAAGCGTGTCAGCAAGCTCTTCTCCGTCTTGGGAGCGGGCTTGTTCGAGGTCCTGTTGCATCTGCGTGACTCCTCGCGGATCCGCAATTAGCGAGAGCGCGCTTCGTATCGCGCGTGCCCTCTCATGGCGTTCCTTGCCGAGTAGTTCGAGCAGGAAGTCGTAGTCACGGTCGCGAGCGAGATTACCGAGCAGCAGCGCCTTGTGGCGAAACTCGTCGTCCTTCAGTCGCTCGCGCTCAAGGGAGTTGCGAAGGCTCTGCGCGACGACCCGATCCGCTCCCCTTTCGCTTGAGACGCGGGGAGCGACTTCGGAGCTCCCGAGCCAGGTTGCGGCCTTGCTTGTCCACCACTGCAGGCCTTTCTCGGGGTAGAGCACCTGAAGAATAGAGATGGCATTCCGGCTCGCCGGTTCGGATGCTTCTTCGGGGCAGAGGAGGTCGCGCCGATCTGGGTAGATTGGACCCGCTGTGGCACTTCGTTCCGCCCAGCGACGAACAGCCTCCCAGTCCGCGGGTGATCCTAGACTGGCGAGTGCCCGTGCCGCCGCCAGGTTGACGGCCACGGGCCGGCTCGGCTCAAGCAGGCGAACCAGCGCCCCTGTCGACTCTCGACAGACCAGTCTCGCCAGGCTCTGAGTCGCGACGCAGAGCTCGATGGTCGGGATCTCGCCGGCAGGCAAGTGCACCATGCGCAGGAAGAGATCCTGACTCTGGGGGTCAATAAGCTCAGAGAGAGCACGCAGCGCTCGGAAGCGTAGGACCTGGTCCGTTGACTCCTGGCAAAGCCAGCGGAGTCGCCTTCGATCTCGGTTGCGTACCAGCGCTTCAAGGTCAGTGCCGGCTAGCGTTGTCTTGAGGCGTCGCTCGAGGCGAGCGCGAAGAGAGGGGAATCCCACCATTGACTGGGCACTATAGCGCTACAATCCTGCCGTGAACGCTGATCCCCAGGTACGTCGCAGCCGTGGAAGTTCGACGCAGGAAGAGCCACTCCCAGGGAGTGGCCTGACCCTGCGCCGGCGTGTGTTGCTGGGCTACACGGTGATGTTGGTCTTGTTTGGCGTGGTGATGACCGCGGCGTTCTATGAGATGCGCAGCACCCAGTCGAGTCTGGCCACCCTCTCGGCCGGCTATCTACCTCTCTCTCGGGAGGTCACGGGCGCACGGTCCTGGCCCCTTGGCCTCGAGCTGCAGGCAGGTCAGCACCCAGAGCGTCTGATGCGCGTCCGCAATGCTGAGTCGTTTGTCATCGAGCGGATGGAAGCTCAGCTTCGTCGAGCGGCGGAGATGGCGCAGGTGATGGCAGATAACGAACTGAATCCTGGAGGAGCCGTTCGGATGAGGGCTCTTCGCGCAGAACTGGACGAGTGTCTCGCCCTCCTGGACGCCTATCGCGTCCTTCACGGGGAGTTCGTTGCTGGCGTTGAGGCTGAGAGCGAGGACAGCCATGCTCGTATCGAGGAGCTTGCCTCCCTGCGGAAGAATCTTGAACTACGACTGAAGAATCTGGGCAAGGAGATCGGACGCCTCCTCTCGGAGGTGGTTTCGAGCACTGAGCGTAGTCAGCGAGATGCACTCCTGGCGATGATTGGTCTCTCGGTAGTCGCCTTCGTCCTGAGCTTGCTGCTCCTGGTCTCTACCAACTTCATCATGCGTCCAATTCGTCAGCTCATCGTTACTGCCGGCCGTATCGGCGAAGGCAAGCTCGATGAGCGGGTCTCCATTGATAGTGGTGATGAGGTGGCTCGGCTTGGTTCGACGTTCAACGCGATGGCGGACTCGCTGCAGGAGCGTGAGAGGAAGCTGGAGGAGCGTTCCCGGCAACTTGAGGGTGCGCTGTCTGACCTACAGGAGTCTCAGGAAGCGCTGATCCGTAGCGAGCGCCTGGCCACGATTGGTCAGATGGCTGCTCAGATTGCTCACGAGGTGCGTAACCCGCTGAACGCCCTTGGCTTGAATGCAGAACTTCTCGCTGATGAACTCGATGAGTCCGTCTCTGCCGTCTCTGGTCCGCTTCTCAGCGGAATTCGTGACGAGGTCCAACGATTGACGAGAATCACTGAGGGCTACCTCAGCCTTGGTCGACTACCCCCTCTAAACCTGGAGCCACACTCGCTGGCTTCGCTGGTCGAGGAATTGATGCGCTTCCAAGGCGCCGAGATGTCCGAACTTGGGGTGGAAGTGCGCTTTGATGCGCCTGAAGACCTACCTCGCGTGCTCGTAGATGTCGGGCAACTGCGCCAGGCTCTGCTCAACATCGTACGCAACGCAGCCGAGGCGTTGAGCGAGAGCAAGGGAGGTAGTCTCAAGATCGGGGCCGCCAGAGAGGACGGCGGGGTGATGCTCCTTATTGAGGATGACGGGCCGGGCATGGAGGCAGAGCTGGTGTCTCGAGTGTTCGACCCCTTCTTCTCCACCAAGGAGACCGGCTCAGGCCTTGGACTTCCTCTGACTCAACAGGTTATCGAGGAACACGGAGGCCGGATCCGGTGTACAAGCAGGGTAGGTGAAGGCACCACGTTCACCATCTGGCTGCCCTCGCTGACCTCTGGTGACGCGCGAAGTCAGGGAGAGGCGGCGTCCTGAGATGAGTGCTGGCGGATCACAAATCCTGGTAGTCGACGACGAGGAGGCCAACGTCACGGTCCTTCAGCGAGTCCTCGAGAAGGAGGGCTATGAGGTCTCGACCGCGAGCAATGGCCCCGACGGTCTCGATGCGCTCCGAGCTGAGCAGCCAGCGCTCCTGCTTACGGATCTGAAGATGCCCGGGATGGACGGCTTGGAGTTGCTGCGTGCCAGTCGAGCGGTGGCGCCGACTACCGAGGTCATCCTGATGACCGCATTCGGAACGGTCGAAGTTGCTGTGGAGGCGATGAAGGAAGGTGCCTATGACTTCATCACCAAGCCGCTAAAGCGTCACGACATCGTCCGCGCCGTGGGTAAGGGCATCGAGAAGGCCATGTTGGTGTCTGAGAACCGTCGCCTGCGCGAGCAGATTGCGGCCGGTGCCAGTGTGGGTCCACTGGGCGAGGTTATTGGTCGCTCTCGGCCATTTCGGGTGGTCATGGACGTGGTCGATCAGGTGGCTCCATCGGAAGCGACCGTACTGATCTCAGGAGAGTCCGGTACGGGTAAGGAGCTGCTCGCTCGTGCGATTCATGAGCTCAGTCCTCGGAGCGGACAGCCACTGATCACAGTGAACTGCGCTGCGATTCCAGAGAACCTCATTGAGTCCGAGTTGTTCGGCTACGAGAAGGGTGCTTTTACCGGAGCAGCAGATAGAAAGCCGGGCCGCTTCGAGCTGGCCCAGGGGGGCACGCTCTTCCTCGACGAGGTCGGGGAGATGTCGCAGTCGGTCCAGGTCAAGTTGCTGCGGGTTCTTCAAGAGGGAGAGTTCGAACGAGTTGGTGGTACACGTACCTTGCAGCTCGATGTGCGCATCCTCGCAGCAACCAACCGCGATCTCGAGCGCGCAGTCGCGCAGCGAAGCTTCCGGGAAGATCTCTTTTATCGCCTCAACGTGATCCCCCTCAAGCTTCCCCCGCTACGTGAGCGCCGCGACGACATCCCGCTGCTGGCAGCCCACTTTGTGAGTCACTATTCGCAGCGAAACGGTAAGCCCATCAAGGGCATCACGGATGAGGCGCTGCAAGCGCTTGCAGCCTATCGATGGCCTGGCAACATCAGAGAGTTGGAGAACTGCATGGAGAGGGCGGTTGTCCTCTGCAGGAGCGGGCAACTGGGCGTAGAAGACCTGCCGCAACACATGCAGCCCGAAGACCTCGGAGGCCCACGGCAGATCACGTTCGCTATAGGCACTCCGCTTCGTGAACTGGAGCACACAGCTATTCGTGAGACGCTGCGCTATACCGGCGGGGATAAGAAGCTCGCCGCCAGGCTCCTGGGAATAGCCTCTCGCACCATCTATCGGCGCCTCGAGGATGAGCGCGACGACGGTGAGGTTCCATGAACACCTCAGTAGCTGCGCGCTTCGACATGGCGCCTGGAACGCCGCTCGAGCCCCGGCCACCGCTTCCCCATGAAGCCTGGCTCGGCCTGGGATCGAATCTTGGTGACCGCCTGGGACAGATTGAGTTGGTCCTGCAGCACTTCTCGAGTCAGTTGATTGAGGTGTCACCGATCTTTGAGACGGCTCCATGGGGAGTCCTTGAGCAGCCATGGTTTCTCAACGGTGTCGCCAGGCTGCATTGGGAGGGTTCATCCTTCGAGCTATTACAGGCCTGCTTGGACTGCGAGACCATGCTTGGGCGAGTTCGAGGCGAGCGGAACGGACCACGAGTAATCGATCTGGATGTCCTCGTCCACGGAACATCCGTGCTTGCTCAGTCGGGTCTGACCGTTCCCCACCCTGGGATCTCGATGCGCCGCTCCGTGCTGGAGCCCTGGTCAGTGCTTGCTCCCGAGCTGGTGGTGCCTGGTCAGGACTGCACGCTCATTGAGCTACGGGAACGGGCTCTGTCCTTCACGGATCAGCCAGTCCGGTCTTTCCAGCCCTGAGGGTCAGCGAAGGATCTTCTCAATTGCACCGCGCTGAGAGCGCACTGAACGGGCCAGAGCAAACTGTCCCTTTGCGCGCAGCAGCGAGTGTTCTCCATGGCTCGAAGCAATTCGGTCATCCCAGCCAAAGTAGTTCTCGTACAGTGCGTCAGAAGCGAAACGAGAGCTCAGCTCAAGGCAGATTCGCTCGATGCCGCCCGGCAGTGCTTCCCGTTCTTCTGGACTGGGTGGACAGGTTGCCAGGTAGCCCTTCGCCGAGGCCTCGAAGAGTCCCAGATCGAAGCGGGCAGCCTCGATGTCCTCCCCAGCCGGGTTGCACCAGCTTCGCCAGGCATCTCCGAGTTCTGCGTCCAGGGGAAGCATGGCCAGCGTGTCCAGATCCAGGAGGCACAGGCCTTCTCCCTGTTCGGTGAAGCGGAGATTGCTGATCTTGAGATCGCCGTGGGATAGGCGAGCCCGCTGGTTGAGGCTGCCCTCCCAGCTCTCCCAGGTCGAGAAGATCGACTCGGCGAGGCTGTTGACTGAATTCCAGAGACGGTGGTTCGTACGTTCTGAGAGCGCCCTGCGTAGCTTCTCCATGTGTACAGGGGTGTTGTGTCCTGCTGGACGGCGAAAGACGAACTCATGCTCGAGATCGTCGGTCGCCAGGTGCCACCGCGCGACCAACTCCCCCGCCTGTGCGGCCATCGCGGTGCTCTGCAAGGTGTCGTAGCTGCGGCCAGGCACCCAACTCAGGGCACGCCAACACCGCTGCTCGTCGTCTAGAGCGCTGAGGGTGCCTTGAGCGGTGGTGAGCACCGTGGGCGTGGGCATGCCCCGCAGCTTGAGGTGTGCGGTGACAGCGGCGATGTCCTCGTTCACTTCCGGGGCGAAGATGGGATGTAGACGCTGCACGACAGCTTGTGGCGGTTCCCCTACCTGCCAGGTGGCGTTGATCAGGCCTCCTGCCAGTGTTCGGACAGAGCAGCCCAGCAGTTGCGGCCAGTTGTGGAGCAGTAGTTCGGGGTCAGACACGGGCCGACTCTAGCAAAGCTGGTTCAAGGGCTGGGCTCCGCGTCCAATCGCATCCCTGATACGCTTAGCCTAGAGGGGTGCGGCGATTGTCCTGTCGGTCCCATGGGGGAGGTCTACATGAGCTATTCGATTCGCACTCCTTTCTTCCTTGCTCTTGTCTTCGGCACACAGCTTGCCGCCTGCAGCGGCGGCGAGAAGCAGGCGACATCTTCTGCCGAAGGGCCTGCGGTAGTGGTGGAGCAGCAACCCGCAGAGCAGCAACCCGCAGAGCAGCAACCTGTAGAGCAGCAACCTGCAGAGCAGCAGATGAAGGTAAGTATGTCCGAGGCACTTGCAGCCACCTTGGCGACGCTGAGTGAGGAGGACCGTAGTCTTCCCAACCCGCTGGCCGGACAGGCTGAGGCTTCAGCTCGTGGCGCCGAGGAGTTTGGTTCCCTGTGCTCGCATTGCCACGGTAAGAGTGGCAAGGGTGATGGTCCTGCATCGAAGGCGCTCGGGGTTTCGCCGGGTGATCTCAGTAGCTCGAAGCTCAGCGTGGGAGAGCGCTATCAAGTCATGAAGAGTGGGGTTCCAGGTACCGCCATGCAAGGTTTTGGTGCTGCCATGAGCGACAAGCAGATGTGGCAACTGATTTCGTATATGGAGACGCTGCGTCCGGCAGTAGAGGTCGCTGATGAGCCGGCCGTGGAGGCGGCAGAGCCCGCGGCACCTCAGTAGGCAGATCTAGTTGGAGAAGCTGAAGTGGTGCTGGGTCCGCTGACTCATCGCATTGCGAGGTAGCGGGAAGCGTAGAGATTCCAGTTGCTCGGAAAGGCAGGTGTTGAGGAAGGGGCCTGCGTGGTGTCCGCCCCAGTTGTCCTCTGACACCGTAATTTCACGGACACTGCCCGCAGAGTTGATCAGGAACTCAAGGGTCACTCCGCCACTCAGGACCGGGCGATAGGGTCGGCGAGCCTTCGCCATGGCGTAGCATTGCCTGTAGCTTCGTGCCCTGCTGAGCACTACCTGGCGGATCTCAGCGATGCTGAGAGTCCCAATCTCCAGGCTTCCAATCTGCAGGCTGCTTTCAAATCGTCCGAGTAGGTGCTGCACAAAGAGCCGATCGAGAACGCCACGTTGCATCATCGCTGCCATGAGTTTTCCGTAGGCCTTTTCGCTGGCTGGCCGCATGACTCCCGAGCTTGCTCTCTGGGTGGTGAATGTCCGCAATTGCTCGAGCACTCCATCCCCCAGGGGGAGCAGTTGATCTGCTTTCTTGTAGTCTTCATTGGCTGCGGATGGACTCTCGCTTCGGGATCGGCACAGTCCTCGGATGAGAAAGCCCCCGGCGCTCAGCCTTCGCCTCAGGAAGTCGCTGGCGATCTGCTCGCAGGCACGCCAGCGCCGCTGGCCCATTGCGAGTCCCAGTGCATCAGCGATCATTCCGTCGTCCCCTAGTGCTGAAATGCCGCGTCGATGCAATAGGTTGATCGCAGAACTGAGCTCGCCCCGTAGGACAAGAATGACCACGTAGTCAGCGACTTTGGCCTCGCTCGCTCGTCCGCTGAGGACCTCTTTCTGGAGATTGATGAGTTCTTTTTCGCCGATCTGCTCGAGTCGGATCAGCTTGATGATCCGTTCTTCGATTCGATTGTCGCCGGTGGGGGCTCGAGTAGCTGTATCGAATTCAGGCGGCGGTGGCGGCACCTTGGGTCCGCAAGCGGTGAGCAGCGTGGTCGCCGAGAGGAGCAGCAGGACGGCTCGCAGCAGCAACGGGGACCTACTTTTCGTCTGCCTCGTCATAGGTGATGGTCCTATCCC
>CAZEIY010000187.1:0-8089 GCA_964512375.1 uncultured Rickettsiales bacterium
TTCGAGTAGAAAGCAATCCAGATTCCGTTTGGTGACCACGAGGGCTTGAACTGATTCGAGCGCCACCGGGTCAAAGCCCTCAAGCTCTTCTGAGGGTCCTGGACGTTATCGATAACGTTGATATTGGCTCCGGCCCCAGAGTGCTCGACGTAGGCGAGAGTATCCGACTGTGGAGACCAGACACCATAAAAGTCCAGACCCGGCGAGAATGTGAGGCGACGAGGGCTCTCTTCCAGACCGTAGATGTCCAGAAGGTATAGATCGCCATCCCCTGTGCCTGCGGAGCAATACGACATCAAGCGGCCTGAAGACGAGAACCCGACTCCCCCCTCCTTGTACTCACCACCAATGGCAACACTGACCCCGCGTATATAGACATCGAAGTCGTCATCGACTCCACTGGATGCGAAGGCATAAATCTGGCCCCCTGCAGCCCAAGCGAACTCATGCGCGACCTGCTTGCGCTGAGCGAAGCGACCGCTCAGTCCGGTGGCACCGGCAGAGGGTCGAAGCTTCTCCTCTTGCCCGGATGAACGAAGCAAGAAGAGTTCGGTGTACTTCTCCTGAGAGTAGGTCACCTCATAGGCGAGGCTCTTGCCATCAGGAGACCACTGAGGGTCCATTGCGTTCCCGGCATGCTCGGGAGAGTGACGATGAGAGGCTGGACCCGCAAGCACCAGGGGAACAATGGCGACGGCACCAAAGAGCATGAACAATACGGAGAGAGAAAGCTGTTGGGAAAGAAGATTCATCATTACTCCGGTGCGAAGGCCTGTCCGGCGAGGTGACAGGCAAGCCTATGCCCATCGTTGCCAGGTTGGACCAACGGGGGCTCAATGTTGGTGCATTGTTGCCACTGAGGAGACCCAGGCTCCACTCGATGGCAGCGATCTCGAAAGGGGCAGCCTCCGCCACCTGAGGACGCCCGGGTAGGCACAGGGACGTCCCGCAGCGATCGGAACGAGGACGCTAGAAGCTGGTCTGTGTAGGGATGAAGCGCAGCGCCTCCAACCAACGGATCAAGCAACTGGGCGGATACTTCCTCAACCACCTTGCCCGAGTACATGACGACCACGCGATCCGCCACGCGCTGAATCAGATCCAGTTCATGGCTGATCAGAAGTACCGCATGTTCAGACCCGACGCGGGCCCGCAGCAGATCCACAACCTGGCCCTTAACCGCTGCGTCCAGGCCAGCAGTCGGCTCATCGAGAATCAACAAGGTGGGAATGGGTAGCATCACTCGAGCTAGAGATGCCCTACGGCGCTCTCCGCCAGAGAGCTGTGAAGGTCGAGCGCTCCCTTTCCCGCTCAGTGCAAAGGTCTCTAGACACTCTGCAACGAGGGCGTCCGTTTGGTCGACCTCCTCGGTGCGATGAAGGGCGATGGTCTCTGCTAGGTGCGCCGCAATGCTCATCCCTGGATTGAGCGCTCCACTAGCCTGCTGGTAGCTGAATTGCATGTGGGTTCGAAGCCTGCGGAGTTGTTCGGCTGGAATGGTCAGAAGATCGTACCCATCGAAGCAGAGTTCCCCATACTGCGGCTCGAGGATGTTGAGTAACAACTTCCCAAGAGTCGTCTTGCCTGAGCCCGACTCCCCAACCACCGCCACCATCTCTCCTGCGTAGACATCAAGATCAACCCCGTCCACGGCACATATGGCTGGTTGGCCTGGCGCCGGAGCTGGAAAGCTGCGGCGGAGCCCGCGTGCTCGCAGCACGCGAATTCCCCGAGAGTGCGGCTCTTCAACCCGGCGGGGAGCAAGAGCCCGTTCATCCTCGAGGGTCTCCGCCCACACCTGCAACTCACCGGTGTACGAGTGGGCCTCTGGCTCAGGAACTACGGTGTGAATGTCGCCCTGCTGCACAATCCGCCCCTCCTTCATCAGCAGCACCTGCTCCGCCAGATGACGCACGACCTGAATGTCATGTGAAATCACCAACAGGCTCATCCCCTGCTCCTGGCATTGCTGGCCAAGAAGCTCGACAATCTCACGGCGGAGTGACCAGTCCAGGCCTGAAGTCGGTTCATCAGCGACCAGCAACTGGGGTTCTGGGGCAAGTGCAACCGCAGTACACACCCGTTGCGCCATCCCTCCAGAGAGTTCGAACGGGTACATCTGGCCGGTGCGGTCCGGCTCCGCCAACCGAACGCGCTCGAGCCAACCAAGAGCACGGGTGAGGCGCTCTCGAGAACTCAGCCCCTTGTGGCGGATCGCCACCGAGTCGGCGACTTGATCGACAATTCTGCGGAGTGGATCAAGAGCCGCGACCGGGTCTTGGAAAACATATCCGGCCCAACCCAGCCCCGGCCCCGGGGTGGTTGGTCCAAACAGGGGAATACGGCCGGAACCCGTACTTGGGTAGAACCAGGCATTGCCAGAGACATACCCCGGGCGAACATTCGAGATGCCCAGGACCGTCCGTGCGAGCACGCTCTTGCCGCTACCCGTGCCACCCAGGAGGCCGCAGACCCCTCCCCTGACCAATTCAAAGCTTGCATCCGTGACAATGGGTTTGTCCCGCCTCCGCACCCCTGGGACGGCAGCCCGCACCGAAAGCCCTTCGACCTGCAGGAGAAGATCACTCACCGCTGGTCCCTTCGAGCAAAATACTCGGCGAGCGCCAGTACCCCGCCAATAGACAACAAAATCAACATCGACGGACAGAGGACAGAAAGCAGTCCCCCCTCCGTGACTGCTGCGCTCAAGCCCTCGATGAGGCTTGAGGAGTCGTTCGACGGGGACACTATGAGGTTCTTGCTGCGAAGAACGCTGCTCTTCACTCCAGCGAGGATGTTGCCCCACGACGGCCTCGGCGGAGGAACACCGTAGTCTCCCAGGTACGACAGGCTCGTCTCCACAAGAATGAAGGCGCCGAAGACAAGACAGACCTGACGCAACAGTAAGTGACGGCAATTGACCCATAGAATGTGGCGCAGGAGGATGTCGCGTTCCGCGATGCCATGGGCACGGCATGCCTCAATGAACTGCTCTTCACGCAAGGCTCGAGTTCGTTCCGCTAGGGCACCAGCCAGGTCCGGCACGAAGGAAAGACCGACGAGTCCTCCCAACACGAACAGACGTTGGGCTTCCCATGCGGCCGGGTCGGAGGCAATCGCTGTAAAGGTGGCGACGCCCACGACAACGAGCACAAGACGCGGCCATGCCGCGAGGGTCGTGAGCCCAAACCTCACGCCTGTTGCAAGTGTGCTGCGAGGTCGAAATCCGAGCAATGACCCCGCAGGAACACTCACCAGCAGAGCGACCATGGCAGCAAACAGGCCGGGAGCGAAGAAAGCCTCGACGGAGACCACCATACGCAGCAGCAAGTCACGTCCGAGTTGGTCTGTCCCTAGCAGATGACTGGCGCCTGGGCCCTGCATTGGAGCGAAATCAACGGCAGCCGAGTTCAATCCGACGGGCGGCACTGCATCGAGGAAGCAGGATGCCAGGCGCAGCAGGAGCAGACTTGCGACGGTCGTCAGGCCAAACCAGCGAAGTAGCCGGTGCTCTGGCACTTGGACTGCCATGACGGGAGGCTGAGCCTCGGCAAGAGACATGTCCGTCATCTTGCTGACTCCGAGGTCTGTCTTCGTCGCAGACGGGGGTCAATGCTGAGGCGAAGCATCTCCAAGCATAGATAGCCGACAGCAACCAAAGCAGTAATGAAGACGGTGATCGTCAGCAGAAGAAGAAAGTCGCCCTCCTGGGCGGCTCGATAGCCGATCCAGCCAAGGCCAGGGATGCCAAGGACCTTCTCCAGGATCACAATCCCCCCAAGCAGGAAGGCCATCCTACTTGCCGCCGCCTCGACCAGCGGCAGAGCCAGGTGCGGCAGGAGATTTCGAAACATGGGAATGCCACGAAGTGCAGCGGAGTGCACAAAATCGCGCGAGCGTAGCGTCGTCAGTTCAACCTCCACCCGCAAGACGACATCGCTGAACATCCCATCACCCAACGCGAGGATAATCACTGCAGCCAGCATGGGCAGCCAACCATCGGGGGGAACCGCAAACACAATCACCGCGATGTAGCCCAGCAAGAACACCGGCGTGAGTGACAGGGCGTGAATAATGGCGCGCGAGGCTCTGCCAGTAGCCGGACCACGTTCGTGGAGCGCGAAGGACACTGCAAGTGCCCCCGCCAGGGAGAGCGCTAGCGCGCAGAACACGAGCGGCAGACTGATTGCCGCGCCTTCCAGCACCAGCTCCTCGATACCGATTCCTCGAAAAGAAGGCCCCAGATCCGCGTGCAGCAATCGCACCCAGAATGAGGCAATCCAATCAAAGAAATGACCGCCGTCCTGTCGGGCTGAGCCGGGCGCCCACCACACGAGGAAGCCGAAGACAACGGATGACCCGAAGACCACACCAAGGAAGCCTGCGACTCGGCGAGCAACGAGCTGCGCCACGTGGCGAGCTGGCCGAGTCATGGACACGGCGACCTCAGGGCTGTGCAGCCGACCGCCAGTCGGGAAACTGCGAGAAGTAGTAGAAGGGTTGTACAAATACGCTCTCGACCTCGCGCCGCAAGGCTGTGTAGCTGCGAAGGTTCCAGCAAAAGATATAGGGCAGATCCTGAGCGAGGAGGCGATGCGCCTCCTTCATGTAGGACACCTTCGCTGCTGGGTCGGTCTCCTGGATAGCCTTACTAAGCAACACATCAACGTCGTTACTCGAATAGGAGACGTAATTCTGAGTGCCCTTGCTGTGGAACAGGTCATAGATGTTCTCGTTCTTGTCGAATGACCATGAGTCGAGCACCAGATCGAAGTCTCGTTCAGCGAAGACCCTCTCCTTCCAGACCGCCTTGTCCATTGCGACGGGAGCGGAGACATCGATCCCGAATCGACGCAACTGACTCTGGATATTGAGGGCAACGGTCTGTCCCTGATCGCCAAGGCCTGTTCGGTAGAAAATGCGAAGACTGACCGGCTTGCCTTTCCAGTTCCAGACGCCATCGATGAGCTTGAAACCCACCGCCTCCATGCGAGTCACGGCCTCAGCGGTGTCCACTTCCAGCGCTCGAAGGCTGGCGCTGTGGTTATAAAACTTGCTGCTGGGAACAAAAGGGCCGGAAATCCGGTAGCCCTCACCGATCAGCGCGAGAGCCTCATCCAGATCAATCGCGCGTGCCAGAGCATTGCGCACACCAACTTCCCGTAGCTGCGGCTGCTTGTTGTTCAAGCCGAGATACCACCAGCTCTTGTTCTGGTATGGGATGAGATCAGCGCTGCGACTCCTCTCCACCTCAGGCAGGTACTGGGCGGGAACATTGATGACTGCCTGCGTGTAGCCGTAACCAAGGGATGAGATCTGCTGATTCTTATCCGGCATCTCGCGCACTTTGACCTGTTCAAATGCAGACGGCCTCAGCGCATATGGATTCTGTTCCAGAGTCCAAGACCCAAGTTCTCGTGAGACCGGCCTATAGGGGCCTGAAGTGGTCGGGTCTGACCAGAAGTCATGCCGTGGGTCCACGGTCACACCGTCGAACCGGTGCTGGGGCAAGATCTTGAAGAAGAACTTCTCCAATGGCTTGGGCTCAGGCTCTTCGAAAGTGACCTGTAGGCTGTGAAGGCCCGTGACGGACACTCCCTTGATGAAGGCGAGCCTCGAACGATCTGGCGAGCGGCTTCGCGGGTTCTGAAACGCCTTGATTGTGAAGACGACATCCTCAGCAGTAATCGGTTTGCCATCAGACCACTTGAGGTTCTCGCGTAAGAAGACTGTCATCGACATCTGATCTGCCGAGAGTTCATACGCATCGGCGAGTCGAGGTTCTGGGGCGCCCTCATAACCGGGCCCCCACAAGGACTCGAACAGCAACTCATTCAGCCGGGTCTCCGACATCGAGTTCTCATGGATTGGATTGAGCGTGTAAGCAAGTTCGTCCTCAGAGAACTCAAAGTTCTCCGCGAGAGCCTGCCCTGGAACACCCAAGAACATCCAGAGAGCCACCCCACCAAGCACGAGCTGCCTTAGCCGACCCCTGATCATGTTCTCGCACCGCACCATGAATTGCCCTTATCGCTGTGTGGTCTTGCCATGAACACGGATACTCCGCGCCGCATCGAGCTGTCCCAGATAGTACGCCAGACCACGCAACTGCGGGTCCTCTTCGCTGAGCGGATGGACATAGCTGAGAGCAGCGTCCACCTGGCCCGCCTTCCACAGGCATCGCGCCAGATCGACGAGGAAGGCGCGGTCATTGCGAAACGAGACCCTCGTTGCCGCACTCGTCGGTGCACCACCGAGACGGGTCGGTTCGGCATCCAGGCTACGCTCACCCAGACGCTTCGCCAAAACAGCATTTCCACTCACCATAAGTCCCATCATTCGCGTACGGAGGAGGCGATCCAGCGTAGTAGCTGCGAAACCGAGGTCCTGAGAGAGAGAAGCGCCCTCTGAGCCCACTGACTGAATCAATGCATCACGTAGGGTGGGCTCGATCTGAGCTGCAGCCCGAAGCATCGCATCTACAGCCACCGCGCTCGTTCCATCCAACCAGGGCACCGACGGCATCTGATCCTGCAGGACTGAGAGGAAGGAGCGTCCCTCGTCGCGAGCTCCCCAGTAGTACTCCCAGTCGGCTCGATCGATGGCAGGCCCCAGGAACAAGGCAAACCAAGCAGGTTGTGGCCCTGCTGAAGGCAAGGTTCGAGAACGAACGGCCTCGGGTACAGGACCGCCCCAGGATCGCTGCACAGCTAGCGAGATGGCCTCGCCGGGGCCATCAAGCCCCGCCCCAAGGTGCCAGGCCCTCGCGAGATGATACCGGGCCATCGCCCGCGGCACTTCTGGATCAAAATACAGAGACTGAAAGGTTACTCCCGTCTGCGAGTCTGCTCCGAGAGGGTCCATCACATCCTCGGCTCCACCAAACAGAGATGGCAAGAGAGTCGTCGCACTCTCGACATCACCCACAGAAATGGCGTGCACAAAGCGTAGGCGGGTCCGGTACAGCGCGGGCAGTCGCTCATCCAAATCCGACGGTGCGACCTCGGCGCGAGCGGCGGTCGTACGAGCTGCCAGTAGTGCCTCCAGTGCCTCCTGATAGGGCGCCGGCTCAACAGAGGCTGGCTCCTGACCAGTCGAAGGCGCGACCGTCTCACCAGCAGCCTGAAGGACTAAATGGGAGAGCACCCGCTCGTAGGGTCCTTGCCGCACGTCGCCTCGATGCTCCTCGCGATATCGCATCAGTGCTACTGCGGCCTCAGACTGCAGATCGGCTACCCGTAGCAAGCTGCGTGCGCGGGCCAGATGAACCCTCGCCTGGCCTGCCCTGGCGGATCCCTTGTTCTGCGCATCAGTCATCGGCTCCGCCCCCAGGAACAGAGCCTCTGCCCCAGCAAGATCGCCGTGAAACAGCTTCAGCCAGCCCTCACCGCCTGGCCCATCAATGAGTTCCGTGACCTTGCCGGGATCGGCGGCCGCCTGCAGCATCCAGCTCGGAGAGAGCAATTGCATCGCAATCTCGAGGTCGAGGAGACTGGACTCCGCAGCTGGAACGGACTTGGGCGACCCCTGCGCGGTTTCATCTGATGAAGACGAACAGCCACCAATACTCACCATGAGTAAGGCAACGCTCCCTAAGACCAGAAGCGACCGCGCCCATCCGGGACCACCCACTAGAGAGCTCCTGCCTGTAGCGCTTCGAGGCTACTGATTTCGTCTTGCGCCCGCTCAGACTCACGCTGTCTGTAGGTGTTCGTCGCTACATGCAGGTAGCGCTTCCAGACTGCAATAGAATCTGCGATGTAATCCAGGTCATCTGTGTTCTGGTACATGCCCTTGTAGGCTTTGGCCTGGACCTCCCAGATCTTGAGCTGACGATCCGCCCGCACCCTCGCCGGAATATCCTGAGCATTCATCTCAGCGACTCGGGCACTCTCCAGCGCGTCCTGGTGTCTACCCTGACGAAGATGGCACTTGCTCATCTCCAGGTGAAATTGCGGCGCAGCACGATTCGCAGGCTGGCGCAGCGTTTCGACTGCCACCTCGCAGTGGGCACGCGTATCCCTACGCGCCTCGAAGTGGGCAAGCAGGAGTGCCCGACCGGTGTTGTACGAACCAGAGTCCGGCGCGA
>CAZEIY010000188.1:0-1973 GCA_964512375.1 uncultured Rickettsiales bacterium
CGCTCTCATTGTTTCGGGTACCCATCGCTGTGCCAACGTCGAAGAGTCTCCCTGCAGCGGCACGACCGGTGTCTGCGGTGGTGATCCGGGCGCGCAGGCTTATCGCGAGTCAGATATGGCGCACATGGAGCGCACCATTTACCAGCGCATTCACGAGGTGCTCGCTGATCATTACGATTCGGACTGGGTGCTTAGTCTGCATGGAATGTCTGATGATGGAATCAGCATCTCCAACGGTACGCTCGAGCCCAGCGCCGCCGACAGCCCCGAGGCGCTGTTGGGGGCGGCACTCGGCGTAGCATTTCCCGCAGAGCCGGTCACCTCTTGCAATGACTGGCCGGGCGCCCTGGTCTACACCCGACTGTGCGGTTCGACCAACACCCAGGGCCGCTACCTCAACGAGTCCGAGGATACTTGCAGCACCGCCGCGGAGGATTCGTCTGGTCGCTTCATCCACCTTGAGCAGTCAGGGCTCATTCGGCAGCAGGCTGAGACGGTGATTGAGGTCATCGACAGCGTTCTGCCCTGAGCCACAGCGCTCCGGCGCCGCTATCATGGCCGGGCTATGAAGCTCGCCTCAGCCCGATTTCTGATCTCGTCTCTGGTGGTCTCTCTTTGCGTGGCTTCGTGCAGCAGGGAACAGCCGAGCGCTGAGCAACTCGCTCCCTCAAGCCCGCTGACGTTGGAGTCGGAGGAGCGCTCAGGCCCTGGTCCGCTGGCGGGTCGAGTGACCTTTGCCGGTCCACCCCAGAAGCAAGCAGCTCGCGATCGAGGCGCAGAACCCTGCGATGGGGAGCGCACCGCGCAGCCCCCCGTTGTGGATGGGGGGCTGGCCAATGTAGTGGTCTGGGTGGAGGGAGCGCCCGCTTCCAGTTCCCCGCCGCCCAGTCTTGAAGTCAGCGCGGAGGAGTGTCTCTTTGCGCCATTGGTGTCTGTTGCTCAGGTGGGCGCACGGCTCCATGCGGACAACAAGGATGTACGCCTGCACAGCTTTCATCTGCGGAGTGACGATGGACAGGGAGGTCGCAAGAACCTGCAGAACCTGGTCGTTCCTGCAGGTGATCCGCCAGCCTCCTGGCTCTTGGATGCCCCGGGACTCGTGCATATCAGTTCTGACGCGAGAGCGGGTATGGAGGCCTGGGTCTTCGTCTACGCACGCGGCCTGGCTACGGTCACGGATCGTGAGGGGCGCTTCGAGCTGGCGGGGATGTCTGCAGGCAACTGGAGAGTTCGCTTCTGGCACCCCCAGTACGGAGAGGTCATTCGGCCGGTCCAGATACCTGTCGACGGACCAGCGAGCCTCTACGTGTCGTTGTCTGCGTCGTAGCTTCGCGGGAGTCCGCCAGCGTCAACCAGATCGGCGCCATCGGAGGCCATATCTGCAACCAACTGGGACAGAAGACCAGCGAGATCATCTTGCAGTCGTGCGGCCAGAGCGTGGGCATCGCGACGCTGGTCAGGGTTCAGGGCGGATAGATGCTGCCGGTCGCCTGGAAGCTCACTGAGCTGCTCGAGTAGAGCCTGCAGCGCTGCAATTACGGCAGGCTGCGAGCTGTCAGCGGTCACTCTTCGTTGAAGTCGAGGATCAGTCGGAGCACTGTCTTACCGACTCGCAGGTCATCGCCATCGGCAAATGCGCACTCGCTGAGGGGACTCCCATTCACCAGACTGCCGTTGGTGCTGTTGAGGTCGCGCACTCTGAATTCTCCACTGGCAAAGTAGACCATTGCGTGGCGATTAGAGACGCGAGCATCTTCCAACTGAATGTGACATTCCTCTTCGCGACCGATAAGCGTGATGGGTGCTTCGAGGTAGATAGTCTTTCCCGTTTCGTTGCCCGCGACAATTTTTAGTCGGGCATCGATCTCGGCGGGAATTGGAGTGACTTCGCCGACCTTGAGGGGTTCGTCGATGAGTGTCTCGTTGGACATATTACCTCCCGGTGGGTGCGACGATATTCCATCACACACACT
>CAZEIY010000188.1:1983-6290 GCA_964512375.1 uncultured Rickettsiales bacterium
CACACTCGGACCTTACCGGGAGAAGGCCATTGGAACAATCCGCCCCTTGCTGTTGTTGGGGGGTAGCGGCAGAATTGCAGTCTGTTCGGCCCTCGATAAGGTGGCCGGGCACGAGCTTGGAGGCATTTGCATGCGGCGAGAACATGGCAAGCGCGTGAGAGAACGCGGTGCATTGTCGCTCTTGTTGCTGTTGGTTCTGACGCTGTCCGGCTGTCATGGCACCCTCGAACTCTGGCGGCTTGGAGATCCACCGGGCGACGATGACGATGGCCCGCCGCCGCTCGACTACAGCACGTTTGAGGGTGTGGAGTTTGTCAATATCGACTGGGACCAGGAGGCTTGGCCTCAGGGCGTCGACGACTGTCGAGCGGATTGGCACGCTCTCGGAAACGAGACCACGACGTCCGATCTGGGACTCTGCCCCAGTTGTGCGCACATATGGGTGGTTCAACTCAGCTACGTGGGTACGGAAGTGAACTGTCTTCAGGGGACAGGTCTGCCGTTGCCAACAGACGCCACCCTTCGTCTCGGCTTCGAGTTTTTCGAGCAACCTCCCTCTTTCTTTACGGTCTGGCGAAGTGTCGGAGACGGCGAGATGGTTGAAGTGGGGATAGGCGCTATCGATACCGACCGTTCCGAGTTCACCTGGAGCGGTCAGGAAAGCTACCGCAATGACGGGGAGATCATTGGCTACGATTGGTTCCTCAGTGGTGAGGGAAGCTTCTGAGGCTTCCGACCTGCCTACCGCTTGAAGATGCCGCGGGAACTGCCGCGCTGGTGGGCGGCAAGGCCGGTCGTCTTGGTGATCTCCTTGCGATGGGATTCCCCGTCCCACGGGGCTTCATTCTGACCCCTGCAGCCTTGGTCGAGGCAGTGACGGCATCCGCGATCGTTCCCGTCCTGCAGCGCGCAGAGACTGCGCTCTTGAGCGGCGACAGCGCGCGGGCGCGGCTCGCCGGACACGAAGCCGCGGCCGCTCTTCGCAGCGTCGAGCTCGGCGACGTGCTTACTGCAAGCATCGCGAAGAGACACGCCTCCTTGATACGTGGGCCCGTTCTGGACGGGGAGGAGGACGATGAGGATGTCTTGCTCGCGGTGCGCTCTTCGGCAATCGGGGAAGATGGTCTACAGCACTCCCACGCGGGTCAGTACAGCTCGTTGCTCAATGTGCACTCCCTCGACTCGGTGCTCGCTGCGATCCGCGAGGTCTGGGCCTCGTGGTTCAGTGAACGGGCTATCGGCTACCGCCTGCATTGTCTGCGTGATCGCGGTGGTCTGCTGTCGGCGGATGCGGAGAAGGATGATCCCCTGGCCTCTGTTCCTCGAATGTCAGTGATCATCCAGCGCCTTGTCGGAGCGCGTTGTTCGGGCATGCTGTTTACGGCCCATCCGGTGACTGGCAACCGGGAGGAACTCACTCTGGAGGCGGGGCCCGGTCTGGGCGAGGCCCTGGCTCAAGGGCGACTGCATCCCGACTTCTATGTTGTCCGCCGGCCCGCGGAACGTGGGGCTAGCCCGGTAATCATCGAGCGAGCCATCGCTCGCAAGGAGCGCGCTCTGCGTCCCGTCCCACCCGGTTCGGGTCAACTATCCTTCGAGCCGGTTCCACTGGCAGAGCAGCGTCGTCCTGCCCTCTCGAATGATGAAGTGAGTGAGCTGTGTAGTCTGGCGCTTCGAGCCGAGGATCGTCTTGGGGGGCCTGTTGATGTGGAGTGGGCGATCGATGCTCAGGGTCGCATTCTTATCCTCCAGCTTCGTCCGGTCACTGGTCTGGCAGCCCATGGGGAGGCACATGCTGGAGAGGGCAAGGAGCCACTCCGGCAGCGCTCGGTCCTTTGGACGCAGAGATTCTCGGGTGAGAGGTGGACTGAAGGCGCGACTACGCTGGGCTGGTCGCTTGTGCAGCCTGTCCTGCACCACTTCACGTATTGGGAAGATGCGAGTGAGCGATGGCTGGGAGGTACCGAGCCGAGCCGCCTGGTACGTGGTCGCCCCTACTTCAACCTGACGATCTTTCGCCATCTGGCCTTCCGACTTCCAGGCGGCTCTCCACCGCAGTTCCTGCTGGAGATGTTCCCCCCCGACGAGCAGGAGGAGCTGCGCGCTGGAGCGCCCTTACTGCCGAACTTGAAGCTGGTGGGTTCGGTGCTTGGCCAGCTGCTCCGGGAGCGCCGCTGGGAGCGCTATCGCTATAACCTGTGGACCAACTACGAGGAGTGGGAGGCCTTTCGACCGGAGTTTGAGGCGAGCATCGAGGCGCTATCGCTAGATTTTACCGCGGTGTCTGACGGCTTCGAGGCGCTATCGAAGGCCCGTGAGCTCATGGTCAGTTACCTGGGGATTCACCTGCTCAGTCTCTTGTATGCGCATCTCTCCTACGAGGCGCTGGACAAGGCCCTGCGCAGTTGGAGTGGCATCGGCGGCGAGGCGATTCGAGCGGCGCTGGTCTCGGAGACCGGTGAGAACGAGACCCTGCGCTGTAATCGCGGGCTCTGGAAGCTGGCGCAGCAGGCCCAGGGGCTGGATGAGGTGCGTGAGCGCCTGCTCCGTGCGCCCTTTCCAGAGCTTGTCGACTTGGAGCAACTCTCGGGCGGGCCGCAGTTCATTGCGTCCTTCGATGACTTTCTTAGAGAGTTCGGACATCGGAGCAGTGCGTCGTGGGAGGTCTTCGCCAGTCGCTGGGAAGACAGTCCGGAGATCCCGCTGCAGATGCTCGCGGGGTACCTGCGGGGTGGCTTGCCGGAGGACCCTGCTGTGGCGGCGCGTCGGCGTGTCGAAGAGAGGGAGCAGGCTGAGCGACTGGTGCGTACCCGCATGTCCCGAACCTTGCTGAGGCGGCTTGTCCCCTGGCGACAGAGTGTCTTCGAGAGCCTGCTGAGCATGTGTCGAAGTTACATCTCTCTGCGTGAGAATCAGCGCTTCTCTTTCGATCGCCTGCTCCTGCGCATGAAGCGCCTCTTGGAGCGAATCGGAGCGCTGCTCGAGCGCGAAGGACTCCTCGACTCGGGAGCCGACATCGTTTTCCTGGAAGTTGATGAGGTGTTGGGATTGCACGAGGGCACTCTGGCGGTGGAGTTGGCGGCGAGCGCCATAGCGACCCGTAGGCAGCAGTTTGAGCGGGACCTGTACTCAACCCATCCCGACTTCATCAGCGGAGAGCTTGCCTTGTCACAGGTGGGACGAGCCGGGCACAGTGACGAGGGATGGTCCCTCTCTGGTCTCGGTATCTCGAGCGGCCGGGTGCGCGGTCGGGTGACTGTGTTACAGAGTCTCGCAGACATGGCGAAGCTGCAGCCCGGTGATATTCTGGTCAGCCGTGCAGCTGATCCGGGCTGGACACCCCTGTTCCTGACCGCAGGAGCGCTGGTGCTGGAGTTGGGCTCGGTGCTCTCTCATGGGGCTGTCGTCGCCCGCGAGTACCAGTTGCCCGCTGTGGTCAATGTGCAGGGCGCTTGTGGCTTGCTGCGGGACGGCATGGAGGTCACTGTAGATGGTGATCTAGGCACGGTGACGGTACACCGGGCACGAAAGGGCCCGCAAGAACGGGAACGAGACTTGAATGATGGACACTTCGATGTGTGATGTACGAAAGCTTGTCGTTCTGTCCCTGATGCTCCTGCCGCTGTTGCTGGTGGGGTGTTCGCTCTCACTCGAGTCGAGCGGCAATGATGCGCCCACGTATCGTGGCCCTGACCCCCTCAGTGACACCGAAGGCGATTCAGACGGGTCACTTGAGGCCGATGACGACGACGATGATTTCGCCAGCGATGATGACGATGACGACGATGCCCCGACAGGGGGTGGGACTGGCATGGGTGGTGCTTCGGTGGTCGCACTGGATCCATCTCCAGACTCTGCTGACCATCACTATCGTCGCCCGGTAACCGTCACTTTCGATGGAGATGGCAGCAGCGCGACATTCCGGATTATGGGTCCAGGCGAGCAGGGGACTCAGCAGGAGTTGCCGCTTCTGCCCGCACAGTGGGCTGAAGATGGCACGGTCGCAGCGGTCTATCCGTCGGACTTCCTCCATCCGTCCTCTGAGTACTTCGTTTCGATTGAACAGAACGATTCTGTGCTCGGGTATGCCTTCTCGACTTCATCCATTGGTGCGCCGCTCGATGCGGCGGTTGGATTGGAGGGTATGACCTACAGCATCCTTCCCAGTCAGGCTGCGGTAGTTGCCCCATCGGCTCTGGCGCCCCTGCTTGCAGGCATGTCACCAAGCTTCGCGTGGCAGTGGCAGTTCCATCGTGCCCAGGCTTCCTCGGAGCTCTCGCTGGACACTGGAACAGCGGTTTTGGAAG
>CAZEIY010000188.1:6300-8028 GCA_964512375.1 uncultured Rickettsiales bacterium
AAGATGGGGTCGTGGATCCCGATTGGTGTACCCCAACATCGAGTCTGCTGCCTCAAGACGCGACGCTCAGTCTGGATGACGCTTACTTTTCGGGCGCTGTCGATTCGGCCTCGTTCTGGCTGGGTGATGCTCTCATCGAGCTCGAACAGGTCGAGGTGGATGGAGACTTCCGTTCGGATGCATCGAGTATTGAAGAGGTGCAACTGAAGGGTTGGCTGGACAGCTCAGGGTTGGCCTCTCGCATACCTCTGGATTCTTCGCTTTCCGGGACATCACCGACTCCCTGTGAGTGGATTCAGCAGCGCCTTAATGTCAGCTGCGAGAGTTGCCCTTCGGGCTCTGGAGATTGCGTGTGGGTACACGTCGAGTCTCTGTCCGGGATTGCGCAGTCCCAACCTCTGCAGCCTGTCGGTTCCGATGACAGCGCGCTCTGCGATGGCGACGATGCCTTCGCTTCGACGGCCTCTTGTGCAGTGTCCGCTGCTGGGGACTCGCCGGGTCTTGCCTGGCTGCTGTTGCCCATTGCACTATTGCAGCGACGTCGCCGCTGAGCTTCGCTTCCATGCCGGGTCACTTTCGGCTCTCTATTCTCTTTCCCCGTTAGGCTTCATCTCCCTTGTCTGGGGCTGGTCGCTATTGGGGGACTGGTCTTGAGGCTCAGGGTAGGTGGATGGGGAGGTCCTATGTCTGGCATGGGTAGAGCAGTGGAACTCCTGGATCAACTGAACGCCTCGACTTGGAGCGATCTTCCAGCGGGGCTGATTGGAGTGGACATACCTATGGGCACGTCTGCGGTGTCGCTGCGTCCGCAGGCGGAGGTCGGTTTTCTCGGTAGAGGCTTCTTGCTGCGCCTGACCCTGGGGGCAGCCTTTGGCTTTCCCTGATTCCCTGGAACTACCCTTCCAGGGTGAAGCTGGCGTTGAGCAGCTCGTTGATAGTGCCAGAGAGCTCGTCGCGGAACGGGCTGAACTCGTCGCGGGGTAGGAACTGCTTCATGCGGCCATCCAGGTCGCGGCGGAAGCGCGCAACGATACGCTCGATATCAGCAAACGCACGCGAGCCTTGAAACGGCGCAAGCCAGCGAGCGAGGCGAACGATGTGCTCGCTCTCGTCGCGCGCCACCTCGGCTACTGCCTCGGCCTTGCCACCCTCTCCCAGTAGGCCTTGCAGCATGTGAAACTGGCAGAATCCAGCCACCTCGTTGACCAGCAGTAGGGCAAACCACACGGGTTCTGTGCGTTGTCTCTTCTTGGGGATGGGAATGGCAACTGCCGGCTGCTCGTCCCAGTGGGCGAAGACATCGACGTGCCTATCCTCGTCCTGTAGTTGGGTCAGCAACTGGGGTCGATAGCGCTCTGACACCTGCACGAGGGCGTGGCAAAGGGCATGGCGGGCCAGGGATTCGGCGCGGTGAAAGGCACCCACGAGGAAGCGCTGATCCTGCTCGTTGAGCAGTCCTCGCCAGCGCGCACCCGTCCTTTGGGCACGCTGTGCGGAGGTATCGAGTGCGGTTTCAAGGGTGGGGTTCATTATCTGGATCAGTTAGCGCAGCAAGGAATTGCGGTCCACCCCGACTCGAGAACAGGCTAGTCTCTGCCTTGTTGGTCCCGCGAGCTTGTGGGCAGTGGAGAGTGTGTCATGTCGAGAATAGCGATTCTTCTTGGGCTCAGCCTCATCATCGCGTCCTGCAGTGGTTGTGATTCAACGTCTGATGACGACGACACCGCT
>CAZEIY010000189.1:0-8026 GCA_964512375.1 uncultured Rickettsiales bacterium
GAACGCACGGGGCTGCTGGTGCCTACCTCATGGGTGACTGAGGTTCCCGCTCAGTTTCAAGCAACTGAGGGGCTGGTGCAGGACTCGATGATGCGGCTGTACATGGCGCAGATGGTGGCCGTAGATCTCGAGGCCCTCGAGCAGTCATTTCGCCGGCTCGTGACTGACCATGGTCTGCGAGAACGAATGTCCGTGGCAGCCCGTGAGCAGGGAGCGCGCTTCACCTGGCAACGGATCATTGGTGAGTATGAGGAACTCTGGTCGAGGTTGCGCGACATTGCGAGCTCCAGTTCGTGGCAGCCCAGGCGCGGGCCGATGCGTCTGAAGCAGGGCCCAGCTCAGGCCTACTCACATTACGTCTCCAGGCTCCTCGGTCCGGAGAGCACCCTACAGGTCACCGCGCTCGGGCGGCACGTGCTCAGCGAGCCAGAGGCTCTCATCCGTTATGACGACAACAGTGTGTTGCTCTTTGATGCTCTCGAGAAGCTGGTTCTCGGCGAGTTGAGCAAAGGGGATAGGACCATTGAGGCCCTTCGCCTCGCTGCGCTTACAGCCCTTGAGGCCGACTCAGGGCTGGTAGATTTTCACTTAATGTGGCTACTCAAGCACGGTGCCCTTCGACTCCTTGTCAGAGAGTAGGATGGCAGCCGCACCGGAGTCAGGTGTGCGCGTGTATTGTGCAGCGGGATTCAGGCTTGCTTCAGGGAGATTTTGATGCCGTCGTCTACCTCGCTAAGCATGCAGATTCGCAGCAACTGGGACAAGTTGAGTGGTAAGCCAATGGGCAAGTGGCTCTTCAGTCGTGCCATTGGCTGGATGGCCCCATATACCGGCACCGTTGGCGCGATGGTTGATGACCTCCGCCCAGGCTACGCGCGAGTATTGCTCAAGGACCGCAAGAAGGTTCGCAATCACCTCAACTCGGTGCATGCGATTGCGCTCATGAATTTGGGCGAGATGTCGACAGGTCTGGCGCTCATGTCCGCCATGCCTGATGATGCGCGCGGTATTCTGGCTGGCTTGTCGATGGACTATCACAAGAAGGCTCGTGGCCTCCTGACAGCAGAGTGTAGTTGTGAGGCGCCATCGACCAGCGAGCGTCAGGAATATGAGATCCTGGGCGAGATCAAGGATGAATCGGGTGATCTGGTCGCGACTGCAAGGGCGCGATGGCTGATCGGACCCAGAAGCTAGAACATCGCATCCCAACAAGAACAGAGTATTGGAGACGAAGTGAGCGACTCAGGAACAACCATTGGTGATGGCAACGTGGTCTTGTTTCACTACACCCTCAAGAATGCTGAAGGTGAAGTGCTCGATACCTCTGATGGTGCCGACCCGCTCTTCTATCTGCACGGCGGGGGTAACATTGTCCCTGGTCTGGAGGAAGAGCTTACGGGCAAGTCCGTCGGTGACAAGATGTCGGTCGTCGTGCCTCCCGAGAAGGGATATGGGGTGCGTGGAGGCCCCGGGCCCCAGCCAGTCGAGCGCTCAGCATTTCCACCAGAGGTTGAGTTGGAGGCCGGGATGCAGTTTCATGCGGAAGCGCCAGATGGCTCGCCTCTGACCCTGTGGATCTCTGCTGTTGAGGGGGATCAGGTTCTGGTGGATGCGAACCATCCGCTCGCCGGTGTCACGTTGCACTTTGATATTGAGGTGACTGGCATTCGGAGCGCTACGGAAGATGAACTCGCGCACGGCCACCCGCATGGACCGGATGGTACGGCCGGGCATCATCATTGATTGGAGCGCCCGCGTGAGTGACCATCACCCAGGGGATTTGAGCGATGCTGAATGGCGTGATCGACTCGCCCCCGATGCCTACCGAATTCTGCGTAATAAGGGCACAGAGAGAGCCTTCACTGGCTGCTACTGGGACACTACAGCGGCGGGGAGCTACCAGTGCGCAGGCTGCGGTACACACTTGTTCCGCTCGGAGTCGAAATTCAACTCCCACTGTGGCTGGCCGTCCTTCACTCAGCCGAGTGTTCAGGACGCGATCGTCGAGCATGAGGACCGAAGCTACGGAATGAGCCGTGTCGAGACCGTCTGCGCAAACTGTGGAGGTCACCTCGGACACGTGTTCACGGACGGGCCTGGCCCCGGCGGACTACGCTACTGCATCAACAGCGCGTCGCTTGATCTCGTCGAGGATTGAGGGCGGGGAAAACCTACGAATTACTGGGTGCTGGACGCCGTGCTGGGTGGGCACCAACTGACCAGAACTGACAACGACCAATAGCCACTAACCCTGGGGTTAGTGGCTATTAGTGTGTTGCTGTCTGCGGACTCACCGGCTTGTGGTGAGTCGAGCGTAGAGAGCGGGCTGTTACCAGCGACCGCCGCCGCCGCCGCCGCGATGACCGCCGCCGCCGCGATGACCGCCGCCGCCGCCGCCGCCACGCTCAGTGGCCTGGTCGACTCGGATGGAGCGTCCATCGAGCTCTGTACCGTGTAGTTCACCCTGTGCTGAGGCGGCGTTGTCGCCCTCTGCAAAGGTGACGAAGCCGAAGCCTCGGGACCGTCCAGTGTCTCGGTCAGTGATTACTTTGGCATCGGTGACCTCACCGAAAGCCTCGAAGTGTGCCCGAAGGGAATCGTCTGTGGTGGCCCAGGCGAGACCGCCTACGAAAAGCTTATTACTCATGTTGTCCTATGACTCTCTCAAAGTGCACCTCTTCCCCCGAGACCGAACCCCGGCCCGAGAGTTGAAGATGCGAAACGGGGGGAACATAGCGGGGAATTCTTCTGGGGTCCATCGATTGGATAAAAAACTTCATTAATGGACAAAGATTCTTCCCGAACACACTGTTCAGGTCGCGAAAGGAGCAGATACAAGACGTGCCTTTCAGGACATGAATGGATAGCGATAGTTGGTGGGTGGATCGAGCGTCTCCTTGACGGTTCGTACCGAGGTCCAACGCATGAGGTTGGCGGCGGAGCCGGCTTTGTCGTTGGTACCTGAAGCGCGACTTCCCCCAAAGGGCTGCTGTCCGACCACGGCTCCTGTCGGCTTGTCGTTAATGTAGAAGTTCCCCGCGCTGTGGCGAAGGACCTTCGAGGCGCGGGCTATGGCATATCGGTCTCGGGCAAAGATCGCACCGGTCAGAGCGTAGGGTGAGGTCCCATCGCAGATCGCCAGCGTCTCCTCGAACTCAGCATCCGGGTAGACGAAGATGGTGAGGACCGGGCCAAAGATCTCTTCTTCCATCAACTTGAAGTGTGGATCGGTGGTGAGCACAACGGTGGGTTCAATGAACCAGCCTCGGCTTCGATCGTAGCCGCCACCGGAGATGATCTCGGCATCGTTGCTGTTCTTTGCGTAGTCGATGTAGCCGCTGATACTGGTGAAGGCGCCTTCGTCAATCACGGCACCCATGAAGTTCTGGTAGTCCTCGACATCACCCATCTTGACCGACGCAAGATCGCTGACGAGTCGCTGGCGCACAGCGGGCCAGAGGCTCTGCGGGATGTACGCGCGCGAGGCGGCCGAGCACTTCTGGCCCTGGTACTCGAAGGCCCCCCTCAGCAGTGCGACGGCGACCTCTTCTGCAGGGGCGCTCTCGTGCACGAAGACAAAGTCCTTGCCGCCCGTCTCCCCAACGATGCGCGGGTAGCTACGATAGCTCGCGATGTTGTCACCGATGGTCTTCCACATGCCCTGAAACACCGGCGTAGAGCCTGTGAAGTGCACGCCGGCCAGCTCGCGCTGCGCCATCACCGGTCCACCCACCTGTGATCCTGAGCCAGGCAGAAAGTTGATCACCCCGGCAGGTACTCCAGCCTCGGCAAACAACTGGCTGAGATACCAGCCTGAGAATACGGCACTCGAGGCTGGTTTCCAGATAACTGTGTTGCCCATCATCGCCGGCGCGGTCGACAGGTTCCCCGCGATCGAGGTGAAGTTAAAGGGGGTCACCGCGAAGACGAAGCCTTCTAGACCCCGATACTCAACTGAGTTCCACATACCGGGGTTTGAGCCTGGTTGCTGGGCGTAAATCTCAGCCATGTAGTGGGCGTTGAAGCGCAGAAAATCGATGTACTCGCAGGCTGCATCGATCTCGGCCTGGTGACAGGTCTTGCTCTGTCCCAGCATGGTGGCGGCGTTGAGAACCATGCGATAGCGGCCCGCGAGTAGCTCCGCCATGCGTAGGAAGATCGCCGCTCGAGCGCTCCAGTCCAGCTCAGACCAACTGCCCCACGCCTCTGCGGCCGCAGTGACCGCCTGATCTACTTCGGCCTGTCCGGCCTTGTGATAGCGAGCCAGCAGGTGACCATGGTCGTGCGGAATGCGGCACTCGCCCATGTTCCCGGTGCGGACCTCCTTGCCCCCAATGATGAGGGGGATTTCGATCACCTCTCCTTTCATCCGGGCTAGTTCAGCTTCGAGCGCGGCGCGCTCGAAGCTACCGGGTGCATAGCTGAGCACGGGCTCGTTGATGGGGCTGGGGACGCTGGGGATGCCATTCGCCATGGGACGCTCCTGGTTGCCGTGAGGACGGTGGTGGAGAGAAGAACTAGTTGATTGCTCTCGCCTTCACAAGAGGGAGCTTCAGAGGGCAGTTTTTTTTTGAGATGGATGGATCGATGGCGAGGGAACCTCTATCTTCCCACCCTCGTTACCTCAACAGCCCGGTCATGACCGGCACTTGGAGTCTGTATGTCCATCTCCCGTCGCCTTCTCTTTCTTCTGTTGATGTTGCTCTCCTTGATGATGGTTGCCTGCGCGCCTGATCCGCGAGGTAGTGGCGACGATGACGATGCCAGTGGCGACGATGATGACTCCACGCCTGCTGGCGACGATGACGATGACGATGACGATGACGATGACGATGACGACGACACGACTCCTCCTCCGCCGACGACCATGAACACCTGCACTGATGTGGGAACCGCGAGTTCTCCAGCAAGCGGCGATGCCTTATGTTCCGAGGAGACACTCATGTGGGACGTCTATACCGTCTCCGTCATCGCTGGAGATTGCGTCCACTTGAGTGTAGATAATGGTTCAGGCGCAGGCGATATTCTTGCCTTTGTGTCGGACGCTGCCGGTCAGATCTATGGACTGGTGCAGGACTTCACACAGCTTGACGATGAGATGGACTGCTCGACGACGCCCGGCTCGGGTGACTACGGTTGCCCCAACGCTTCGGTTACGGCCAGCGCAGATGGAGACTTCCTGATTGCGGTCGCTCAGTGGGGTTGGAAAAACTGTGTCACTGACCAGTACACCCTCAACGTGGCGGTCAATGGTGTTGACTCTGCCCTGGGAGCGCCCACCGCAGACGACGTCACCACCGAGACCCTCCTCGGTCAGTAGCATTCGGGTCGAACGTCTCAGCCAGGCTCGGTCCCTTGGGGGTCGGGCCTGGCGGGACGTGCTCGATGGCTGGCCACCAGCCCTGCGGGAGTGGCCATCTTCTCGGTCCCAAGGCTTGTAGTACGTCCTCGAGCAGGGGTCTCTGCCTTGCTAGTCGCTGAGCAGCGCCGATATTTCGAGCTTCTTGCTGGGTTCGCCTGCGGGTTCTGTAAGAAAGTGTGCCAACGAGGTTCGGATGGTCTCTTCACGTGAGTCGTCACCGTAGAGCGTCTGCAAACTGCGTCGAGCGTGGTTGGTAAACAGGTGCAGGCAAGCAACTGTGAAGCTGACCGCGAGGCCGAAGAGCCCTCGGCTACGGCTTCTTCCCTGCCAGGCTCGCTCTACCGCTGCGGCGATGCGTCGGGCGGCTGCGCTGCCGTGCATATGAGCACGCAGCCATTCCTGCCCCTTGCGGCCCACGGTAGAACGCTCTTCTGGAGACATCGAAACCACCCTTTTGATGTGCGCGAGCAAGTCAGCGGTATTTCGTCCGCTCTGCCAACCACCGCCTGAGATCCGCACTATCTCCGCCATCTGGCCGGGGGAGAGGTTGATTACCGGAACTCCTGCTGCGAAGTAGTCGAAGAGCTTGCCAGAGATGGTGGTTCCTAAGAGGGGCCAGGATGCGTGAGTGCTGATTCCCAGGTCGACACTCTTCAGGATGGCGCGCAGTTCATTCTTTGGGAGCAGGCCCAGGAAGTGCGCGTGATGGTTTCGTTCGGCGCAGGCGGTGAGTTCTTCCGTTCGTTCGCCTGCACCTGCGAGCAACCAATGGATGTTGTGGCTGCTGCTCGCGTCGATGGTCGATTCGATCAACTCGAGTCCGTATGAGCTGTTAAAGGACCCCGCATAAAGAACGAGAAACGCGTTCTCCAGCCCATTCTCTGCTCGCCAGTCTCTGGCAGTTGCGGGGGTCTCTTGAAGTAGCGCTGGGTCCGCCCCAGTGGGCGCGGTGGTGAGGTGCTGCTCCTCAATTCCCATCGCCTGCAGATACGGGGTGAAGGCTGGTGAGACCGAGATGACCTCGTCGGCTCGTCGGTAGGAGAGTTCTTCCAGGACCCGCATCGCTGCCAGCAACAGCGGTGATCGCAGCAGTCCACCCTCCTCAAGGAAGGCAGGCCAGAGGTCGCGCACCTCAAGTACAAGCGGGAGCCGGTGGCGGCTCGACAGCCAGAGAGCCGGGGCGACCTGGGGGAGGGAGGGGGAGGACGTGAAGATGAGATCGGGTGTGGGCAGCGTGGACGTATAGCGCAGCGCCTCGCGACAGAAGTGAATGTACTGTTGTGAGCGGCTGCGCTGATTGCCGGCATCCAGGCGATGAATACGAAGGCCACCATCGCGTTCAACTCGGGCCATTCCGTCACCGTAGGTCTCGCCGAGGTAGCTGCGAGTCGTGCAGATCAGATCAACCTGCCACCCAGCCTCGAGCAGAGCTGCCAGGCCCAGCGTGGCTCGGGAGTTCCCTCCCTGGCGTGCTGAGACGAAGTTTTCGTGCAGCCACAGGAGTCGTCGGCTCTCAGTCACCTGGGGTCTCCGTGCGGGCCATCTACTGGCCACTGCAGGAGCTTGTAACTCACCCAACTGACCAGGATTGAGAGCAGCGCGAGGAGGCCCACCGCGATGAGCGCAGAGACCTGTCCCAGAAGCCAACCAAGTCCTGCGCACGAGCCAGCAGCGAGGCAGGCCATCCCCACAGTCTGTGTTCGGGTGAACGGTCCTGCTTGCATACGAAGGGAGAAGTGGTCGGGGCTCCCCCGCCACCACGGCAGGCCCTTTGCTCGTCGTACCAGCACGAGAAAGACCAACTCGAAGATGAAGACCGTTGAGCAAAGAACAGCACCAAGATCGGCTAGGGCTCCCTGGGTCCTGGTGATCACTTCGATGGATACCGCAGCGAGCAGAAAGCCCAGCAGGTGCGATCCGGCGTCGCCAAGATAGATGCTCGCAGCGGGCTTGTTGAACACAAGAAAGCCGAGGCAGGCAGCGGCCACCACAAGCGGAAGGGGACTGGTGAAGCCACCGATGGCAGCGAGGCCGACCATGCTGGTCGCCACCAGAGCGGCGACGAGGCCATCACAGACGTCGGTGAGATTCACCGCGTTGACCCAGGCCACAACCAGCACACAAACGATGGCATCGTCGAGCACGAAGTGACCGGTGAGCCAGGCGCCCAGGCCCAGGGCGACAGCGACCGAGGTCACCACAGTCTGGGCGAGTAACTTGTGCAATGGCTTCAGGGGGACGAGGTCGTCGAGGAGGCCCAGTCCGAGCATTCCGCCGGAGCCCGCGAGGATCGCATTGCTCGGCCAGTCCCCTGAGATAGCAAACGCACAAAGCAAGCCGCCCGCGAGGCCCAGACCCCCAAGGTAAGCCACCGGTTCTCGGTGTTGGGGAACGATGGGGTTGGGTGCTGCCACGATCGAGTAGCGCCGTGCCAGCTGGCGCGCGCCCAGGGTGCAGGCCGCCGAGGTCAGCACGGCGATAGTGAGGGTGATGATCACGCGGGTCCCTTTGCGAGCAGGCTGTTCGCGAGCTCCAGACCGGATTCGATCACCTGCGCCATGCTCAGATATTGCCAACGGCCGTAGCGGCCGAGGGGCTCGATCCCATGGCCTCGTAGGAATACTTGCGCCGCCTCAGTGGCTGCGATGCTCTCGTCGGTGAAGC
>CAZEIY010000190.1:0-8023 GCA_964512375.1 uncultured Rickettsiales bacterium
GTTATGGCGAATATCGACGGGGAAGTAACCCGGGAAGATCATGAAGTCATCCAGGGACTCACACAGCTCATGCCTGCTACCGAGGGCGCGCAGTTCCTCGAGCACCTCTCGTGGCACTGCACCGGGAAGAAGGGTAGCCTCCTCGAGCAGAAGCAGAGGGGACTGCTCACCCGATCTTCCCACGCCAACCAGAGCGGTCCGAGTGACCTGAGGATGGCAATCAAAGAGGCGCTCAATGGGAATGGTAAACAGGTCGCCTGCCCTGGTCTGCACCCGATGGGACTTCCGACCACACATCCAGAGCCGTCCCTGCTCGTCGAAATAGCCCACGTCGCCCATTCGGTGCACAAGCGAACCATCGGAGCAACGAATCTTGGCCAACTCCGTCTGCTTCGGCCGCGCCCAGTAGGATGCTGAGACGACGGGCCCCTGGACAGTGATCTCACCGACATCACCCTCATTCACGAGCAGTTGATCGGACCATTCTGCGATTGCCTCGTCATTGACCTTGATGACGCGAACCTTCACTCCGTCCACCGGTTTCCCGACGCAGATGCCCCGACCCTCGGCCGTCAGGGCTGCGGTCTCACCCAACACCTCGTCGCTGCCGATATTGCATACCGGCAAGGACTCGGTCGCACCGTAGGGAGTGAAAATCTGGGCGCCTCCTTCGAGGGCGGAGCACACATCGGACAGCACAGAGTGAGGGACGGGCGCGCCTGCCGAGAGGACGCGACGAAGACTCGGCAGGGTGATCTCATGGTCTACCAGGTGCGCACCAAGATTCCTCAGCAGTGCCGGCGAACCGAACATGTTGGTGCAGGCCTGATCCTCGATCGCTTCGACAAGCTTCTGCGGATCAGCCTTGCCGGGCTTGGCAAAGTCCATCTCAGGCAACACAGCTGTCATGCCCAGGGCGGGGTCAAAGAGGGCGAAGAGGGGAAAAGTCGGCAGGTCGATCTCATCGGCACCGAAGCCGTAGATCGCTCCAAGCATGTCTACCTGCGCCGAGAACATCCCATGGGTGTAGACCGCGCCCTTGGGGATTCCCGTGCTGCCCGAGGTAAATAGAATCGCCGCCAGATCGGATGGGTCAGTGACAGCCATCTCGTACGGGGCCTCATCCTCCAGCCAGAGGTCGCGCAGCCGAGGACCACCCCAGAACCAACGCGCACCAACAGTGACCTGGACGCGAAGAGTTCGCAGGGCCGATCCCATCAGCAGCCGAGCAACATGAGCAATGGGCAGACCGATGAACGCCTCAGGCTCGACCTCTCGCAAGCACCTCTTCAACTTCGCAAGGCCTATCGCCGGGTCGACCAGCACGGGCACCGCGCCCACCTTGAAGAGAGCGAACACGAGCGCGAAGAAGTGCGGGCTTGGACGAACCATCAGTACGGTGCGCGACCCACGGTCGATGCCGATACTACGCAGACCCCGCGCGTAGCAATCGCTCGCAGCATTGAGTTCGGCAAAACTCATGCTGGCGTAACGAGCGCGACCGTCAGCCTCACGACCTACCACCGAAATCAAAGCTGCCTTGTCCGGCTGCCTTGCCGCCATCGCCGGCAGATGACTGGCGATGTTGCAGCTGGTCTCGATCACGCCGGCGCCTCCACCAGAGGATGCCGAGCAAGGAATTCTGTGACCAGATCACAGACCTTGCTGGGAGCATCTTCAAGTAGATAGTGGCCGCAGTCAGGAAAGGTATGAAACTCAGCTGAAGGAAGTCGACGACGCCACTCCGCAAGGAAGTGGGCGTCGAAGACGAAGTCCTTCTCACCCCAGAGAATCTGTACGGGCAACTTCGAGGCGACCTCGAGGTAGTCCTCTACCCCTTTGACCACCGACCAGGCCTCGTCACCCGGGCCGAGAGGAATGTCCTGCACAAAGCGATGAATCGCGATGCGATTGGCCCAGGAGTCATACGGCGCAAGGTATGCGGCACGAGTCTGGCGGCTCATGGCTCCTGGCCGGGTCGAGCACATCCAGGTTGCGCCGCGACAGAACGCATTGAAGCCCCGTACTGGGATGGCAAAGGGCAGGTTCTTGATGAGCCGAAGTTGCCACGGGAGCCCACCACCAGATGGCAAGGAGAAGCCCGCCGTGTTGCTGAGGACAATGCGTCGCACCCGGCCGGGGTGACGAGCGGCAAAGGCCAGGCCGATCATGCCGCCCCAGTCATGAAGGACCAGGGTGATGTCCTCGCGGACCTGCAGATGATCGAGCAGCGCTTCGAGGTCATCAACCCGACTGGAGAGGGTGTAGTGGTAGCGATCATCAGAGGGCTTGTCGCTGAGGCCCATGCCGATGTGGTCGGGAACGATGGTGCGATAGTTGCCACCGAGGTGGGCCACCAGCGAGCGCCAGAACCAGGACCAGGACGGGTTGCCGTGAACCATGACCAGGGCCTCGCCAGTACCCTCATCGAGGAAGTGCATGTTGAGGCCTTGGCGGTCGAACCAGCGACTCTCCCAGGGGTACTGATCTCGAAAAGGGCCGAGATCAAAGGCCATCACCACTCCAGGCCGAGGAAGATACAGTTGAGTCCGGTGCCAATACCCAGGAAGCCCACCTTGTCTCCGCTCTGAAAGAAGCCCGCCTCATCAGCCTGCGCTGCCGTCAGCGGTAGTGAGACCGTGCCGATATTGCCCAGCGTCCTGTAGGTGGCAAACTCGCGTTCCTCGGGAATAGACAATGCTTGCAGGATCGCCTTCTGATGTGCGGAACCCACCTGGTGGCAGATAACCTTGTCGACGTCATCCGCGGCCCAGTTCATCTCACGCAGGAACCGCTTCCAGGTGCGCTGGCCCAGGGCAACCCCATTGCCCAGTACAGCGACACCGTCGGTCTCCATGACCCAGGTGGACTCGCCGAGCAGTCCCTTGGCAGGTCCCCAGCGCGCGATACGGTGGTGCTCCGGCGCCGCGAAGGCGACGCCGCCAAGCAGCTGGCGCTGGCTATAAGATGTCTCTTTATCGGTGAGCAACACGGCGGTGGCGCCGGAGCCACCGGTCAGACTGGCCAGGCAGTTCTTCCAGGTCTCCAACGAGTTCTCCTCGAGCATACGCTCGATGGTGGACTCGCCGATCTCTCTGGCGCTCTCGGCCGACACGACCAGACCAGCACGGACCTGGCCCAGCTCGATCATGTTGGCGACGCTGACAATTCCGTTCAGGACACCCAGGCAGGCGTTGGCGTGATCCATGACCACGGTCTCACCACCCACGCCCAGTTGCTCGGCCACCGCACAGGCCGTGGCAGGCTCGAGGTTCTCGCGGCAGACACCGCCATAGATGAGCACCCCGACATCATCTGCGGAGACACCCGAACTCTGCAGCGCCATTCGCCCCGCTTCTGCGGCAGCACTGGACAGGCTCGCTCCCTCCGCCCAGAACCTACGTTCCTCAACCCCGGTGAGAGTCTCTATCTGACCCCTTGTCAGGCGGTAACGCTTGTACAGGGGCGCAAGGCGCGACTCAAGATCGGCAGAAGCGACGCGCTCCTCAGGGAGCACATAGTGAATTGCTTCGATGCAGACTCGCGACCAGCGCATCAGCTCGCCCCTTCTCAGAACGTCCCTGGACACAGGCCCAGGAAGGCGCGCATCTTTAGCACTGCATGGTTCGAGAAGGAAGCTCACATCAAGATCCCTTCGCCGATCAAGGTCCGGTGCTGGTGTTCGTGTACGGAACGCTGCTGCGCGGACAGAGGAACCACAGCTACCTGCTTGGCTCAGTGTTCATGGGTGCGGCCCGCACCGAACCGAGCTACACGCTGGTCAGTCTCGGGGCCTTCCCGGCGCTTCGGGAGACGGGAGTCACGGCAGTTCCCGGTGAACTCTATTCGGTAGAACCCTCGATTCTCGCTGATCTCGACCGGCTCGAAGGGCACCCAGGCTTCTATCGCCGGGGGACCGTACAGCTCGAAGATGGACGAGTGGCCAGCACCTACTTCCTGCCCCCGGATCAGCACATCAACGCTGAGAGCATTCCCCGCTGGCCTCCCCTGCCGTGACTCCCCTACAGCCGGAAGCGGACTGCTAGGCTCCACAAATGCACGTGGTTATCATTGGCAACGGCGTTGCGGGAGTGACGGCGGCGCGGCACCTACGCAAGCGAAATTCCAGCGTACGAATCACCGTCATCTCAGGTGAGTCGGAACACCCCTGGTCGCGTACTGCGCTCATGTACATCTACATGGGGCACATGCGCTTCACCGATACCAAGCTCTATCCCGACCACTTCTGGGCAAAAAACCGGATCGACCTGATGCGTGGCTGGGTCTCAATCGTAGAAACAGACACGAAGGTAGTCCGCTTCGAGGGAGGACGTACACTTCACTACGATCGCCTGCTCATAGCCACCGGTAGCCGCCCGAATCGATTCGGCTGGCCAGGAGAAGACCTGCAGCGAGTCAGCGGCATGTACTCGGTACAGGACCTTGCCCGGCTGGAGGCGGCCAGCCCCGGAATGCGCCATGCGGCCGTCATCGGTGGTGGGCTCATCGGCATCGAACTAGCCGAAATGCTCCATAGCCGCGGCATCGGAACGACCCTGTTGGTACGCGAGAGCAGCTACTGGAACAGCGTATTGCCCTCCGAAGAGTCGCAGATGGTCACCGAGGTCATCCGTGAGCAGGGGATCGACCTGAGGCTGTCAACGGAGCTCGCCGAGATCGTTGACGACGGCCATGGACAAGCCTGCGCCATTATTGATTCCAAGGGAGAGCGGAGCGAAGTGGGCTTTGTCGGTCTGTGCGCCGGTGTCGCACCCAATGTCGCCTTCCTGGAAGGCAGCGGCATAGCCGTTGGACGTGGAGTGCGGGTGGACTCGCAACTGCGGACCAACACGCCGGATGTGTTTGCCGTAGGAGACTGCGCCGAGATCTGCGCTCCCGGCCAGGAACACGGGCGGGTCACTGCCGTCTGGTACACAAGCCGAATGATGGGTGAGACCGTCGCGGAGAACCTGCTGGGCGGCACCCGGGAATACGATCCCGGCATCTGGTTCAACTCTGCGAAATTCCTGGATCTGGAATACCAGGTCTACGGCGAAATAGCCGCTGAAGCCGTACCCGGAGATGCGGAAGTCACACCCTCTCTATTTTGGATGGCAGAGGATCGGCGCCACAGCGTGCGCATCGCACACAACGATGGTGCTGTGATTGGCTTCAACCTGATGGGGATTCGCTACCGACACCAGGTCTGCGAGGCATGGATTCGAGAGCAGCGCAGCGTTGAGTACGTTTTGCGAAACCTTCGGAAGGCACACTTTGACCCCGAACTCTTCCGCCGCTGGGATGACGACATCAAGAACGCGTTAGAAGTTCAACTATGAGCGCCCTCATCCAGATCGGCGGGTCATCAACCCCAAGACGAGTGGCCACCCAGCCACGAGAGTTGCGCGCAAGCGAACGAGCGATGCTGGCGTTGGTGGGCCTGGGCTGCTCTGGCCTCCTGTTCGCCGTACTGGCGCCGGGCTCCGCCGCAGCAAGTGGTTGGATCGGAGCGTCGTGGTTCGGGTTGCTGGCCGTGGGCGGAAGCGCGTACTTCTGCCTCGCATATCGTGACAGTGCTCCGGGCATCAAGAATGACGGGATCTTCCACTCCTCCACCAGCAACAGGGGGGTAGCCGCCTGGATTCTTGGAGTCGCGCTGACCGCCTTCTACGTCGCACTCTATTGGTACGGCTCCTCCCTCTCGCGAGCCTATTCGCTGCTTGACCCTCTGGCACAGGCGATCACCGGCAGTGCGGCGGACCAGTGGTTCCTGTACGGAACCCTGTACACGGGCGCAGTCGGCGTGTTCGGCGTCCGCATGGTGATGAAGTACCGCCACAACCGCTACCAACTCATCCGCACGGGCTCCGTGTTCTTCTTCCAGTTGGGCTTCGCCTTCCTGCTGCCCGGCGTGCTGAAGAAGATCAATCAGACCGACTCAACTGGTGCCCTGCTGCTGGCCTCTGAAGCGGGGCCGGCGAGGAAACTGCCGGACTTCTACTTCACGTACTTCTGGCCGCTCAAGCCCGACTACCTGTTGCCCTTTGACTACGTGATAAGCGAGAGCGGCATCATGGCTGCACAGTACAGTGGCACGTCCATTGGCCGCTTCATGATCCTGTGGGGCCTGATCATGACCTTTGTCGCCACTCCAGTCTTGACCTACTTCTTCGGCAAGCGCTGGTACTGCAGCTGGGTGTGCGGCTGTGGCGGACTCGCTGAGACGCTGGGCGACCCCTGGCGCCAGCTCAGCGACAAGAGTGATCGCGCCTGGAAGATAGAGCGGTGGTCCATCCACCTCGTGCTGCTGTCGATCATCGGCATCTCGGTCTTCTTGTGGATGAACGAACTCAGCGGTCGAAAATATCTCGGCAACGACGGCAGCAACCTGTTCTGGAAGAGCTACGGACTGGTCATCGTCATGGCGTTCGCAGGTGTAATTGGCGTCGGTTTCTACCCCCTGATGGGCAGCCGCGTCTGGTGCCGTTTCGGCTGCCCAATGGCGGCCATCCTTGGCTTCATCCAGCGGTTCTTCAGCCGCTTCCGCATCACAACCAACGGTGGGCAGTGCATCAGCTGCGGGAACTGCTCGACCTACTGCGAGATGGGCATCGACGTACGCTCCTACGCCCAACGAGGAGAAAACATCGTGCGCTCTTCGTGCGTTGGCTGCGGCATTTGTGCCGCGGTCTGCCCCCGAGGCGTGCTACGGCTCGAGAATGGGCCGATGGGTGGCCGTTTCGACGGAGCGGACCAACCCGTGCGAGAGGTGCTTCGGGCTCTGGGAATCACCCCTAGAAGCTAGGGGGCGGCTTCTCACCCCCCAAGAACTCAGCTCGGCAGGTTCTCCATGTTGCACCTGAGGAGAGTCTCCTGTGCCCTGGGAAGCTGTGCGGCGGTAACAATCCTGGCGGCTTGAGTGAGGTGACGCCGACAGGTTGTCACTCTCTCAGGCGCAACTGCTAGGCTCACGCGCAGCGTCTATGGGCTCCACTGCCCTGTAGCTACCTGGGGATTCGATGGCTTCCAAAGATCTGATTGTGTTGCTCTGTACTTTGTCTCTGGCCGGCTGTTTTACTGCCTGCGAACCACGAGGAGATGACGACGACAGCGCCGGGGCGAGTGACGACGACGACAGCGCCGGGGCGAGCGACGACGACGACAGTGCGCCAGCAACGACGGACTGCGCCGCTCTCGATGCTGCTCTACAGAACCTCGCCAGCTGGCCGGTGCAGACCAGTTGTAGCTACTTCTTCTCAGCCAGCACTTCGGCCAACGACTACCGTCTCGCCCTCAGCTTTGGGGTGCCAGAGACCCCTCCACCAACCGTAGGCACGTCCTTTGTCATCTCTCTAGATGGCAACGCAGTGGCAAACCAGGTCACCGGATCACTTCAGATGCAGGCAGGCAGCAACCTCAATACCTGGGACTGCAACGATGCCCTCGACCCCAGCATGGAGCCGGTCGTCAGCCAGCAGTGGAACCCCATCGCCGGAACCGCGACGCTGCTGGTGACCGCCGTCGACGGCGAAGCCTGGCCCGGTGGCCCAACCCTCTTTACGGGGGACATCCTCCTCCAAGACGTCGACGTCGAGCCCGACACACAACAGGGCACCCCCTGCGACGTACCGGACGCCACCTGGACGGATCGCTCCTTTGGTTGGTTGCCCGGATAGACACGAATGGTAGGAACGAGCAGTCCTGATTGTCTCCCTGCTTTCCCTGAGCTTCCTGACCGCGTAGCGAGCGCTGCAGCGCATCAGCGCCTGTCAGTCCATCACCTGGTTCGAGAGGTCCCCTCCTCTGGCTGTTCATCGAAGCTCGCTTAGCAGATAGATCCGCCGCGCAAGGCCTTGCCGAAAGCCTCAATCTGTCGTACAAGGTGTCAGGTGGCACATGACACTTTTGCGCATGCGTCCCCGCGACCCAACATCCCCTCCCCTGCAACGAATCCAGGAGGATTCTGCGAATGATTGACTTCGCCATCACCGAGGAAGAACAACTCTTCGAAGAGACCGCCGCC
>CAZEIY010000191.1:0-1397 GCA_964512375.1 uncultured Rickettsiales bacterium
GCTCGGCTATTGCAGCGCCCCGCACCATACCGAGCCCTTCGCGGGTCGACCCATACAGATAGGAATTCTTCTGATGCCGAAGTTCGGACTCGATGAACTCCTCATAACCCCGAAAGCGCCGCGCAAAATTCTCTACCAACTGGCCGATGCCCAAGAAGACCCGCTTCTTCTCGAAGCGGTCTCTCGATGCTGCCTCAGCCAGTTTGCCCGCAACCTCAAAGAAGCTCATCGCCAGTCTTCGCTGACTATCAAACTCAGCAAGAAGGGCGTCCTTGTCTGGCTCCTCCTCGGCCACCGCAGCCAGCAGCATCGGTGCCAGAAGATCGATCCCATGCTCAAGCAAGAGCTGCTTCAATTGGAGCACCTGTTGGTGCTGGTCGCGCTCAGTAGGTACGTAGATCCTCAAGGGCCTGGAGCGGGTAACCTTCGGACCGTTGACCGTGTCGTTATCAAAGGCCTCGACCACCAGTTGCATCTTCCCACCACGGTCACCAAGATCCTCAAAGGGAATCCAATCGAGTTCACCGTTCCACTGGGGGGCGCCGTCGACCTCTACCCATGATGAGCGAGACAACTCCTTGCCATTCTGCGAGATCACGCGCTCCAGACGTGATAGGGCGAAGTCATCGGATACTCTGAGCCCAAGCCGAAGTGTGTCTTTGGGCCGGACCTCCAGATCAACAGGCGCATGCACCTCAAGTCGGGGGGGATCGTCGGGCAGCGCCTCAACCCGGAAACGCCTACTGTGCAGCACACTCCTACCACCTCCGCGGTCCAGCAGGATCTGATAGGAGCCTCCGCCAGGAGAGGTGAACGCCAGAGAGAGACGCGAACCCTGCATGGGTGCCCGCATCAGCATCTCGCCCAGCCACTGCACCTCAGCTGACGTTCCGGCCGAGCTGAGATCCGCTTCCATCTCCACTCTAGTCCCCGGCAGCGCGCGAAAATCACCACTCGTCGCGTCGAGCACGACGGTCTTCTTCTTGGAGTAGGCAGGCGGATGGAGACGTATCGTGATGTTCCGAAGAGCGAGATCGGCAGCTGCTTCTGGCTCCAGGCCCTCGGCATCCAGGCTGGCGCCATGAACTGGGCCAAACAATGCCCACAGGGCCTCCCCTGGAGAGTGTGGTCTGGCATTGACCGCGAGCAGCGCCAGCGCCAGCGCGAGGGGACCGACGAGGGTGACCAAGCCGAGGTCGCGAAGCGGCAACAGCTCGACTGCCGACACAGCCAGGGCCTGAGTTGCGCTCTCATCGAACTGCCTGGCAGCCAACTCACGGGTCTGGGGGCTCCACGCGTTCCCCGGCTCCGCAAGACTCGTCGACAGATCTACAGCGGTCTCCAGTGCACCTTGCAGCTGGGGTGCCTGGTGGATCCGGGCGGCGGCTGGTGGCTCA
>CAZEIY010000191.1:1407-8022 GCA_964512375.1 uncultured Rickettsiales bacterium
GATAGCCCAGAGCAAGAGCGGCACCAGGATCGAGAGGAGCGTCCAGAGCCGCGCGAGCGTTCGTGAGACAGGGCTCACGGACTGAACTTCTGCGCTGGGGAGGGCAAGTAGACCGAGTAGAACCGCAGGGCCCAGGGCCATCCACGACAACGACTTCACAAAGGCAAGCGCCCTGCGTCGTCGACGCACCGCCGACAGCGTCGATTGAATCACCTCTGGGAGAGCATTGCTCGCCACTACAGCCCTCTTGCCGGGTAGAGAAAGCGTCTCTCAGCCCCCTCTAAGTACGTCGTCTCGAAGGCCAGCTGGTGCGGCTCCGGTAGGCCGTCCCGTAGCTGGACGCCAACCCGCGACGTGTAGCCCCAGCGCTCGCCGAAAGCCCGACCCAACCCCTCGAAGAACTCACCGACGAAGTCATCCGGTATCGCAGCGGCAATGACGAGGGCCGCGCGCAACTCAAACTCCGGGTCCTTGGCTTGCCTGTTGGCGATGCCGGACATGTACCCGAGGTTCCAACAGAAGCCCGCTATCTGCTCGGTAGAGAGGCGCGGATCAAGGAAGGATCTTGGAATAGGCTTGTGCTCTGACAGACGAAGGTGAAGACCCCAGAGGGGGTCGTGAACTGCAAGATAATACGACCGCCACAGCAAACTGCGCGTCCGTTGATCACCCGATGAAAGAAGCTTCACGAAACGAGGGTCTTGCGGAGCCCAGGGAGGCTCAGCCAGACCGAGGTCCAGGCGTGCAACCAGTTCCTCAAATACCGTGTCGCGATCCACTTGCTCCAGAGACATCAAGAGATCTACAAGAGCTTGGAGCCCTTCAACAGAGGTCTCCGATTCAAGCTTGCCGGCACTCGAGACTCCGAGTGAATAGAGCCAACTGCGCCTGGCAAAGCGATGTCGTTCTCCCGCCTTGAGACCAGGCGCGATCTGGTCCCTCCTCAACTCTCCGATCGGTGGGAACGTAAAACGAGTTGTGCGGCCCAGGACCGTCTCAAAATCCACCGCGGGAGCGAAGAGTGGCGAGGCAGAGAAATGGCGAAGCTCGATCTCAGCGATTGCTGCAAAGGCGCCGGTCCCCAAGAGGACGGTAGCCAGGCCCACAGAAACACCACGGCGGATACCCCCTGCTCGGAACAGCCGGGCGAGCAATGGCCCCCCGCAGAGAGCGATGAGTGGAACGGTGGGAACTAGGTAGCGCAGACCATTGGCGGGTACCGGTGGGGCAGGAGGAACGGGCCCCCGGTAGGGCGCAAAGAGCACAAAGAGCAGCAGATAGATAAAGAGCGAGCCAGCTGCAACAGCCAGAAAGGGCAACTGGGCAGCCCCTGCTCGCGAGCGAGCCTGACGCCACAGCTGCAAGCCAACGACACAACTGAGGACCAGAACCATCCCCTGTGCAATGGCATACAGCAGCGCAGGCCAGGACTGCTCCAGCCCAATGATCGGGTGGAAAATTGACACCCAATAGGAAGGGCCCACCATGGTCATGAATTTCTCGCCCAGGCTGGGCGGCCCCACCAGCAAATCCGTGAGGCTGCGACCGTAGACCGACAGCGGCGCCTCCTTGACGAGGATATGAGCGGCGCGAAGCACTCCCTGGGTCCAAAGCAACGGTATGATGCCCACCAGGAGGCCACAGGCTAAAGCGGCCAGCCTGATCAGGCCGTCACGGCTTGCGAGGGCGCGCCCACGCCAGAGCAACCACGACCCAACCAGTGCGGGCAAGGCGAAAGCAGACGAGTACGAGAACCAGAATGCCAGCCCGAGCAGGAAACCTAAGAGAAAGGCGTCACGCTTGCGGTTATTGCGCAGCAGCGCCAGCCACGGAAAGAGGGCGAGGATGACCAGGCCCATGACCTCGAAGTGAGAGCCGAAAGCGACGATCCCGCTCTCTCGATAGTACGGAGGGGCCAATACAAGCAAGAGACCGGTCAAGAGGGCTGCGCGGGGCCCCTCGACCCGCAATACAAACCGATAGGCGCCTACAAGGATCAAGCCGCCAGCAAAGAGCGAGATCAAACGCCAGGCAGCGAGGCTCGGTCCAAGAAGAGCGAACAGGGGAAGGGCGAGGAGGGTCTCTGCAGTGCACCCACCGCAGAAGGTTGTGTACTGCAGCCTGGCAAGATCCATTGGGTATCCAGCGCTCATGAGCGCCGCTACCGAAGGCGTGTGCAGTTCCTCATCGGCGACTCGCGCACCATCCACAAAGAAGTACAGCGCAAATTGCGTGAGGTAAACCCCAACCAAGAGGGCGAGGGATCGGGGCTGCTTTCCCTGAGGAAGCAGCGCCCGCAGTCGGTCCGGCAGCATGGCGCCAAGGGTAGCGGGGGGAACGCTTCGGCAGCAACTCCTGCCTCGTTATGGAGGCGCGCATGAGTGAGCGATTGGACGTGCACCGCGATGGCCCGCTCTCGATTCGCGCTCAGGTGGTCCTTGCAGTCGCTCTGTTTGTGGTCGCTCGCCTCGCGCTCGTCCTCTCGGTGCCAGATGTGCTCGCGATGGTCGATCAGGCCACCTGGAAGCACGCTGATCTTGCAGCTGACCTCCGCTCGGGTCACATGCCGGGGCTGAGTGAACTTGCCGATCTGGCCTGGAACGGCTTCAACTTTCATCAGGTCGCCTTCATTCCCTACAGCCTTGGCTTCGCACTCTTCGCCCTGCCCTTTGGTAGTGGCTATGTGCCCCTGCACATCTATGCGGCTGGCTTCAGCGCCCTGGGTGTCGCCGGCTGGGCGCTGCTCCTCGCGCGGCATGGCCCTCGCAGCAGCGCAATTGCCTTTGCTGGTCTCGCAGCGCTGGCGCCTCTTCCCATCGCGATGATGCAGGTGCGACCCTACTCGGGCCACACCGAGGCGCAGGGCCTAGCCGCCCTTGCTCTGGCGCTGCTCCTCCTCAAGGACGGTTCAATCCTTCCTACCACCCCGCGCCAGCTGGTGACTTGCGGGCTGGTCACCGGGCTGGCGCTGTCCCTCTCACCCCTAGCTGCTCCTGTGCTCGCCTGTGCGGGTCTGTGCGTGGTCGCAGGCCTGGTGCTCGCCGAATGCCCCGACGGCCTCCTACGCAAGCTCGCCTACGGAACGGTGGGGCTGCTCGTCGGCACTCTGCCCTACGTGATCCGCGCACTCTTTGCCCCCGAGGACATGTTCTCAATGCCAGTGGTGGAGTACGACCAGGCGGACCCTGCCTCGATCCTGCGAGGTCAAGTCGGTCCAACGCTGGCAGCGACACTCAGCAACCCCTTCCATCTGATCGTAGACCTATCGTCTATTACTCAGGCCCACTCCTACCAGGGACTCATCGAGGGGGACTCGCCACTCGCCAACCTCACTGTGGCTGGCACCACGTTGGTGTGTCTGTTGAGCGCGATGTGCACAAGCACTCCGGCTCGAAGGACCCTGGCTCTCGTACTGGCCCTGGGCCCCTGGGCCACCTTGATTATGGTGGGCCTGGCCGGTCCTGATCTGTGCCTGCGATATCTCACGGGCATCTATCCCATGGCGCTGGCGGGCTTCGCGTTCTGCTTCGGTCTGGCCTTAGAACACTCAGGCGGACAGGTCCGGCCCATTGCTCTCAGGATTGTGGCTGCTGCCTGCGTCATTGCTGCGCTCTGCGCCTGGACCTGGCCCGGTGTTCGCGACCTCGGGAATGTGCTGGCTCCCTCCCGCTGGTCGTCCGCCGTTCGCTATGCGCCGGGCCCGCTGCTAAGCAGCACAGGGCTCCGTGCGTTGCCGCCAGCAGCCATGTGGAGCGAGACGACAGCCTTCCTCAAGCAACGCAAAGTGCAAGGAGGCTGGGATGCGCGCGGCTTCGATCTCCCTTTCCTGCCCGTCGATGACATGTCCACACAAGGTTGGCAGCCATTCCCGACTATCTCCCCTGCCCTGGTTGCACAACGTGCACGACTCTCCGGCGAGGGGGCGGAAGCTCAGATGGCCAACATGGGCTGGGCACTGGCTGCCTCACAGGCCTGGAACCAGGTCCAGTTCGAACGACTGCTCTCCTCAGTCACCGAAGAGGCCGTACTCCGCAAACTGCATCTGGGAGCGGCGGAGGGCGCCAAAGTACGTGGCATGCCATGGATGCCACGAAAGGAGCCCAATGAACAAAGTAGGATAGACAAACAATCAGAGGCAGTGCCCATCCCAAAGAGGGGGGCAGACGAGGTGCTTGAGTGAACTTCCAACCATGGACAACACAGCAGATCAAGGACGGGCTGGTCGAGCATCGCCTGCTGCTCGCGGTCTTTGCCTTTGTAGGGCTGGGCCTGGTGGTGTTCGCGGTCGCTGACAATCGCCCACCCGACGACCACGACGACTTCTACACCGCAGCCCTCGCACAGGATGTCTGGCAATTTGAGGAAGCCTCTCTGGTCGGAAAGCTGAGGGTGCTGGGGCATCGTCTCAAAGAGGGGCCAGGCCAGTTTCACCCCCAGTTGGCCCAGACGTTCCTGGTCGCCACTCTGGGCGTATTCGGGCGCTCCCAGACAGTCTTTCGTTTGAGCAATCTGCCCTTCCTCCTGCTCCTTGTTCTCGGCAGCTATCTCCTCGCTCGGGAACTGAGTGGTCCCCGCCTGGCAATCCTGGCGGCGTTCGTCGTAGGAACCCTTCCGATCGTCACCAACTACTCGCGCAAGTGGGACATCCAGTTCCACGCTGCAGCTCTCACCCCCCTGGGCTTGTACCTGGGACTCAGAGCGCTGCGGGCCTCAGGCAATGGTTCCTGGAAGTGGTGGGTAGGCCTCGGCGTAGTCCAGGGTCTGCGCATGCACACCCACCCCATCGTCATCAGCGACGTAGCGGTCACCTTTGCCCTGCTGGGCATCGCTGCCGTCGGGATCGCACGTTCTCGCCGCACCCTGCACGATCTGCCGGTACGCCAGCTCATCGTTGCGCTGGGGGTCTGCCATATCATCAGCACCTGGATGCTGGGCGTCTATGGGAACGTCCTCGGCGAGCCAGGATATTCGCTCCATCATTACCTTCCGCAACGAATTGGTGGCGGCGGCTACTTGAGCACCACGTGGTGGAGCAAGGCCATCCTGGTAGCGCAGGCCGGGCTGGTTCTTGACCTGATTCGCGAAGTGCAATGGATTCACCTCATGCGAAGCACCTGGCTGCTGCTCCTTCCAGGGATCATCGCAACCCCCATACTCCTGCTCTGGCGGGGGAAGCTGGAGGCCGGGGATAGTCTGCGTCGCTGGCAGGCCCTTGTGATTGCAGCAGCAATTGTCATTCAGCTGCCACCTATCCTGCTCGCCACCAGCAACAAGGCATTCCTCAATGACTGGCTGTTCATGGTGCCAGGGGGGACCATCCTCGCCATGGTCGCGATGGCCCGGGTGGCCCACCTTGCTGGCACCCACAGCGATCGCCTCCGCAGGGCGTGGAGCATCGCGCTGGTGGCGAATGGCATCTTGCTTCTTGTGGTGCCGATGGGCGTGTCCCTTGCTGGCCCCGAGCCGATGGAAGAGCCAGAATTCTACGAGAAGGGCATGCTCTGGCCCTTCACCCGCTCAACGTCCGGGCGTCATTTCGCTACCCATCATCTCGTGAGTAACTGGCGCTATCCGGGCGAGCGCATCGCTCAGACCATCAAAGACAACGAGGGAATGGGTATCGCTCGTCTGGGCATACTCGATCTCAGCTGGGACCCGAGCCACGGCAGCGAGGCCGGCTGTCGTTTAGGGAATGCGGCGGACCCTGCCGGCTGGCGCTGGACCCCTCCCGACGACATCGTCCTCCCTCCCCTCCCTCCACTATCACCGTGGCCATTTGCCTTCGAGGGCTTCAAGAAGCTGGAAGTGATCGGCGCTCTGCCCGTAGAAGACCAGGATAGCCAGCCCCCCCTTCCGAGATTCGTGGCGGTTCGGCTGTGGCTGATGCCCAACAACCCCTGGATTGCAGAACGCCAGAGCTGCACGGCCCAGGAGCGCCTTCCAGAAGACTTCCTGGTTGGGGCCAGGTCCATGGTCGAAGAGCGCCTGGGAGGTGGTGTCAGTGTCCAGGTTCTGCCCGACCCCACCGGCTGGCTGCTGGCGACGGTAATCGAGTGGGATCGGGAGCCGAGCTATCTGGGTACCGCGCTGCTCGTTGACCAGAGTCGGTAACGAGTAGGACCGCACAACCACAAGAGCTCCCTCTAGTTGGTAGCTTCCAGATCGAGTTCAATCTGAACTCGAACAAGATCGGCGATCTTGCGCACGTTCCAGGCATCGCTCAGGCGACTGACCGCCTCGCGATCAGGAAAATCCTCACTAACGGTCAGGTCAATCGGCTGATAGCTCGACCAGCGATAGCGATTCCAGTCCTGTCGCCGCAAGGTCATGAACACATTGATCGACTTACTCCCCCCACGAAGGGGCAGCTGGAAGGTGGCATCGCCACGCACCTCAAAGCCAGGACGGGGACCGCTACCAAAGCGCATCTTCTCTATCTGTACGGCGGCGCGCTCGGTGCCGGAGTCTGGCAAGCCGAACAATTCGCGTTTGAGATCATCGCCCCAACCAGCATCCTCGCTCTGCTCGTCCAGGCTGATGTCTCCCAGGTGCAATTGGAGTTCACCACGCAGACTATCCATCTGACTTCCTTCGACATGGAGAGTGCCACTGATA
>CAZEIY010000192.1:0-3752 GCA_964512375.1 uncultured Rickettsiales bacterium
ATTGGTGTCGTTGCAGTCCCCAGCGCAGGACGTCCAGCCGTCGGCATCCTGATCGAAGCCTTCATCGATCTGACCATTGCAGTCATCGTCGATGCCGTTACACCCCTCGACGGCGCCCGGATACACGCTGCCGTTGCTGGTGTTGCAGTCACCGGTGCAGCTGGTGTAGCCGTCACCATCGGCGTCTCCGACATCGTCGGTATCGCCATTGCAGTCGTTATCGATGGAATCACAGAGCTCGGGAGCTGTTGGATAGATGACCGTCTGGTTGTCGTTGCAATCGCCCTCGCAGGTGGTCCAGCCGTCACCGTCGGCGTCGAAGCCCTCATCGACAAAAAAATCGCAGTTGTTGTCGATGGAATCGCAGAGTTTCGGACGCACCCGGATAGACCGCGCTGTTGAAGTCGTTGCAGTCCACATCGTTGCAGTGACCGTCGCCGTCCAGATCGACACAGCCGGCTCCGAGAGTGGCGCTCTGGGACCATCGATATCCGATCGTGTATGGACCGCTGTCACCGAACCAACCACCGACTCGGATTCGATAGGTACCGGAGGACGGAGCCTGAAAGTAGATCTCCGACGGCCCGAACAAGGCGCAATAGTCGTCATCACAGGTCTCGAGCGTGGAGAAGCCTGGGCCAGAGTAGACACCGAGAGTGGTGTCCCAGTTCGCCCAACCACCGTTACTGCACAGACTGACCTCGAGAGTCGTGCCGGCAGGCATGTAGAGGTCGAAATAGTCGTCACAACTCGAGGTCCAGGTGCAATCGTCGCTGTAGCTACGCCAGATGCCGGCCGAATCGGCCATTGACGAGCCTATGTCCCACGAAAACGAAGACAAGCACTGGCCCTGCGCTCCAGCCGGCGCAGCCAGGGTAACCAGAAGAAGTGTTGCCAGGATCACACCTGATCTGTTGTGAAATGCGCTAAGCACCATTCTCGGCAACCTCATTTGTAAAGCATATGTCAAGAGTTATGCTTCACCAAGGGTAAGTGCAGCACCGTCCGAACGGAATGCTTGCCAGCCTCGCATGAGAGCGGTAGAAAGCGGGCCCGCTCAACCCCTTATTCGGAGCAACGTAGCTCATGTTCCAGCTGGGTTTCCAACCATCCTCTCTCTCTGAACAACACATCGCAGAGTTGGAGCAGCTTCGGCTACGCTCCACTGCAGACATCCTGACGATGACCACCCTGGCCGGCTGCGGCCATCCGGGTGGCTCTATGTCGACCCTGCAGTCGCTACTGCTTCTCTATGCGAACTGCCGCATCGAGGCTTCCGAGCCTCTGGCAGAGAATCGCGACCGAATCTTCGTATCTCATGGCCATATCTCGCCAGGCGTCTACGCAGCGCTCGCAAGCTTTGGCTTCTGCGATCGCGACGAAGCGCTGGTCAGCTTTCGAAATTTCGGCTCCATCTTCGGCGGACACATCGAGATGGGCGTACCGGGCGTCGAGTGGAACACAGGCAACCTTGGCCAGGGCCTCTCGGCCGCCGTGGGAGCGGCCCTTGGCGCGCGCTTGCAGAGCGCCGATCCGAAAAAAGACCTTCGCGAACAAGACGGCGCAGCCTACAAAGTAGTCTGCTGTATGGGCGATGGTGAACAGCAAAAGGGCCAACTGGCTGAGGCTCGCCGCCTGGCGGTGAAGTACGGATGCAACAACCTGATCGGCATCGTCGACCTGAACAAGCTGCAGATCGGCGGCGAGATCGCGGACATCATGCCGCACGACATCCCAGCAGACTGGGCAGCCGATGGCTGGAACGTAATCAGCGCCAACGGCCACGACTGGCAGGCACTCTACGCAGCCCTCCGCTCGGCCTACACCGGCGACGTCGCAGACCCCAACCGACCTACCGTCGTCATCGCCGAGACAACGATGGCGCGGGGCGTACCGGACATGGAGGGCAAGGCAAAGTGGCACGGTCAGGTCCTCAAGGTCGACGATGCGCGCGCTGCCCTCACCCACCTGGGCGAGCCCGACCGACTCTCTGAGCTGATCGATCGCCGCGCTGCTCTGCCACCGGGAGAGGTAAACCACCCCTTCCCGCAGAACCCGCCGCCAACCCTCCAGATCGGCCCATCGCTCATCTACCCGCACGACAGCAAGACCGACTGCCGCTCCGCTTATGGCGCGGTGATGACCGAGTTGGCTGAGAACAACAACACAGATCGTATCCGTGTCGTCGCCTTCTCGGCCGACCTCGAGGGATCGGTGAAGCTAGGCGGCTTCCACTCGTCCAGCCCCGCAGGCTTCATCGAAGGCGGCATCCAGGAACACAACAGCGCCACCGCATCCGGTCGCCTGAGCCGCGAGGGCTACTCAGTGTTCTTCTCGACGTTCGGCATGTTCGGTGTAACGGAAGTCTTCAATCAACACCGCCTCAATTGCTTCAACAAGGCCAACCTGAAGCTGGTGTGTACCCACTGCGGCACCGATGTCGGCGAGGATGGCCCCACCCACCAGGCGATCGACTATGTGGGGCTGCTCCGCTCTACGTTCAGCTGGGAGATCTTCGTCCCTGCCGATCCCAACCAGTGCGATCGCATCATCCGCACCATCGCAGATCGACCCGGGAACCAGTTTGTCGGAATGGGTCGAAGCAAGATGCTCGGCTTGACCCGCGCTGACGGTAGCGGTCCCTTCTATGATGGCAGTCGTGGCTTCGAGCCCGGCCGGGCCGATGTGATCCGCGACGGAGATGACGGCGCTATCCTCGCTGTCGGACCCATGGTCCATGAAGCTCAACAGGCACACGACCTGATCAAGGAGCGCACCGGTAAATCTGTACGCGTGGTCAACATGGCCAGTCTCAGACCCTTCGACCGCGATGCCATCCTCTCAGCCGCTGCCACTGGCTTCGTGCTCACCGCCGAGGACCATCACCCCGACACCGGCTTGGGCGGTCTGGTTGCCATGGTGATTGCCGATGCTGGCGTATCCACTCGTCTCGAGCGCGCTGGCGTCGACCAGTGGGCCATGAGCGGCAAGCCCCCCGAGATCCGCAAGGCCTATCGCCTCGATACCGAAGGCCTCGCCGATCGTGTTGTTTCTGCTCTGTTGGAGCACTAGGAGTTATCTATGTTACCCGATGCACTCAGCCTCCCCCGTCTGCTAGCGCTTCTCCTTGCGCTGGGTCTCACCACAAGCCTTAGCTCCAGCTGCACTGGTAGCCCGGCTGATGATGACGACACCAGTGATGATGACGACGACGACACGGCCGACGACGACGACACGGCCGACGACGACGACGCAACCCCAGCCCCGCAGGGCAGCCTGAATGGACGCGTGGTTGGCCTTGATGGTGCAGCCATGGCGGACATTGGAGTCAGTTGCTGCAGTGAAGAGATGTGTCTCACTGCCACCACAGCTGCCGACGGGAGCTTTCTCATCGAGGGCCTGAGCGAAAACGTCTACGTGGTCGACAACCTTGGATACCCCGGTGACGACGCTCAAGCCGCCGCAGCGGAATGGAGCAAGTTTTTTGACTTCGTGACCATCGGCGCAGACGAGGCGGTCACCCTGGAGCGAGACCTGGTCTTACCCCTGGCGGCCGAGCCCCAACAGGTCGTCACGGGCGCGAATAGTCTGAACTTCGCGGGTGGGCTAGAGGTCAGCTTCGACGGAAGCGCGATCTCACTCCCCTTCATCGTCGGTCACTTCACCGACGACGACGACGACGACGGCATCGCCAACTATCTCGACTCCGACGCCAACTCCCCTCTCAATGTAGGTGCGGTTCAGCTAGAGAA
>CAZEIY010000192.1:3762-8005 GCA_964512375.1 uncultured Rickettsiales bacterium
ATATATATATATTTAGCTAATTCATCTTTCCCCAGTGCCTGGCCAGTAGGTGGACTGGACGGCAACGAGGTCAAGATGGCCTGGGCCTTCGCCCCCTTTGAGACGGCGCTCGAAGCCGGCGCGTTCACGGTCAGCATGACACTAACGAAGGCCGTCCCCAGCGGCATGCCTGTCACCCTCATGTGGGCTGACTACGAGGCTGGCGTCCAAGCGGAGAGCTTCGAGAGCACTACTGCAACGGTCAGCTCAGACGGTCTGACCGTAAGCGGCGAGGTGTCCAAGCTCTCGGTGCTGATGATGGTTGCGCCTGGTCACTAGGACGTGAACTGATCCGAGCTACGCTTCGTCTGGACCGGACGCCACGCAGGGCCTTCCCTGCCCCAGCCCTCAGCGCGCCGGCGTATCCATGCGCTGGATAAACTCACGTATCGCACGCCGGTCCCGCTCGCTATCGAGATCGCCAGTTCCCTCAGGTGGCAGCGCCCGAAGCAAATCCTCCCCCTCCTGCAAGAAGGCGCGCCGGCGTGCATTGTACGAGCGACTTGCATCCAAGGACCCCCGCTGGCGCTGAACCGGCGGCAGAGCGCTACGAGGCTGAACAGTAGGAAACGCATGCGCTGGTGCAGGCGTCCCAGATCGGGTAGGCGAGGTAACAACTGCTTCAGAGGGTGCTGGCACCGCTGGTACGACGGGAGCGCTCGTCGCTGCCACTTCTTGTGGTGTAGCAGGGGCAAGCTCGTCACCGCCGAAGAAATGAGCACCAAGCATCATCAGGGCTACCGCAACCACCAGCAACGAGAAGCTCCGCGGTAGCCACCAGAACAGGCCCTCGTCAGGAAGAAATGGGTCATCTCCGAGGCGACGACCACCGGCAATTGGAGTGTCACCGCGACCCTCTGAGGGAGCCTCTCTCCCCTGAGATTGCTCCGCGCCGGTTACTGTATCGACTGACTCCGAACTCATGCCGTATAGGATACGTCTATACTCTTCGTCCGTGGAGCATGGCGACAACTTGAGCCCAGAGCCGTCTTCAGCCAGAAACTTCGATCCTGGCCTCGCTGTCCTTGCCTTCGTGCTGCTGCTCTTCGTAGTGCACCGGGTACTCGTGATCTTCTCCGCCGGTGACTTTCTCTACCCACTGGAACCATCAGAGGCAAAGAACACTCAGATTGCCTGGGATCTGGTGAGCGGGCGCTTCGGCAGTGGCGACTTCACCTTCGGCACCTACCTGGCGAACTCCGGCTCCGTCCACCATGCCTCATACAGTAGTGGCGCCTTCACCTACTGGTTCGTCTCCCTGTTCACAGGCTTCGATCTGTTCTCCGTACGAATCATCCCCCTGCTTGCCTGGACCGCAGCTCTCGCTCTCTGGATGGCTACCTTGCGAAGGATTCTGGGCACAACGGCCGCCGCGCTGGCTGGCGTCGGCCTCTTCCTCGTTCCGTCTCTGTTCATTGGCTTCCAGTTGACCTTCCTCAACTGCCACCCGGAAGCTGTGCTCCCCCTAGCTGCGGTCATCGCGTCCTGGCTGTGGTGGCTCGAGGGGGAAGGACGCGACCCACGCCGCTCGCTGCTCTTCGGCCTCTGCTTCGGCTACTCGGCGATCTTCTCGTACCTGCTCTGGCCCTTCCTTGCTCTCATCATCGCGCTGTCCTTCGTGGGACCTCGGCCGGCGCTGCATCCAAGGAGTCTTCAGCGCTTCGCGTTGGGAGCAGTCGTCGGTCTGTGGCCGCTGTGGCTGATACTCCTCAACGACCCCAGTGCCCTGTTCACCTACTCGATCACAGAGCGCGAAGAGACCACCCTCTTCAACATGATGCGCGGCCGTGGACTGAACCTGGAGCTCTACTTCCAGACCGTACGTGAGAACCTTCCCTACGCATTCCACGACTACTGGCTGGTTCAAGAAGAGGCCGGGCGGCTCTGGGGGGGGCGCGCCTTCGAGAGCATCGGCTACAAGCTGCTCACCTTCGGACCCCTGCTTCTTCTTCCCTGGGCGCTCGCAGAACAGGACTCGCTGCGACGACGACTTGCGCTTCTTGTCGCTATTGGCCCGCCAACGATCTACCTGTGGCTGGCCTTTGCCTCCCCGTGGAAACCAAACGTTCCCGTCCGCTACCTGGTCCCCCTCGGCCTGCTCGGCTTCAGCGCGCCTGCGGTGGGCATCGGGCTCGCTCTCGGACAGGTTCGACGCGGCTCGAAGAGCGCCTGGCTCCTGGCAGCGCTGTGCTCTCTGTGGCTGCTCTGGCTGGCCCCCCCGCGCATGCACGAAGCCAAAGCTGCCGTGCAGACCCAGCGCATGGAGCAACTTCGTCAGCACCGCTACCTCAGCTACTACAACCTGGGCATCGGTACCGTGTGGGCTGAGCAGGTCCGTGATGTGAACGATCTCATCGACGTTCGCACTGCTCAGGGACGGCAGGAAGGTTTTGGTGGAATCCAGGCCGGACTTTGGGGATCGGGTCGTCGGCTCGCTCTCGGTGAAGGCGATTGGCAAGCACCATCGCTCACCTGGGATTCCCTATTCTCAGGAATTCAGGAGTGGGCCGAACGGCAGAGCTACCTGCCGCGCCAGGGCGAGGTCGGCGGTGACCTCGACGATGACCCCCATCGACCCGTACGAGACAATGAAATGGACGCTGCCTTGAACATCGGCTGGGCGGTTGGCATCCGCGCGGCATGGAACAGCACCGTAGTTGCCTCGGTCGTTCAAGAGGCCCAGGCGTCAGGAGCCTGCCCCGCGCAGCCTGGGGAGTGGCAGAGCTCCTGCTGGCCGGCCTACCTGGACTGGCAGCTGTTCTGGCAGGGATATGGATTCGGACTGGGTCGCGCCCAGCCCGAGTTCTCAACTCATCCTGACTCACTCCCCCGGGCACTCCCAGACGAGGCAAGAGAGGCGATATCGAGAGGGATCAGCGAGGGCCGAGCGCTGGGGGCGGTACCTCAAGCTCCGAGAAAGCCACTCTTCAAGTCCGTGCGAGGCCCCGCCACCTGAGACCTACCGATCACAAATTCAGGTTAGTCTCTCCCCCATGCGTATCACTAAGGTCTACACCCGCACCGGCGACGCAGGCGAGACCCGACTGGTGGGGGGGAGCAAGGTCCCCAAAGACCACCCTAGAGTCGAGGCCTATGGCACAGTCGACGAGCTCAACTCGCTGTTAGGGGCAGTCCGGGCGGAGCTGGGCCGTTCTTCCGCCCAGGCCGAACCTCGAGCTGCCCTTGATGAGCAGCTCACCACCATCCAGAGCGAACTCTTCGATCTGGGCACAATCCTCGCTACCCCCCTGGCGGACCGGTTCGAGGGGATGACCAAGATTCAACAGGAGGACATCACTCGACTCGAGAACGAACTCGACATGATGAACGAGGGAGTCCCCCCCCTCGAGGAGTTCATTCTGCCGGGCGGCGGTCCCTGTTCTTCTCTCCTTCACCTGGCCCGTACCGTATGCCGCAGAGCCGAGAGGTGTTCGCTGCAGCTGGTGGTGGACGACGAAGACGCTTCGACAGCCCTCGCCTACCTGAACCGCCTCTCCGACTGGTTGTTCGTGGCTGCCCGCTGGCACGCTCAGCTATGCGGAGAACCTGAGTCCTTCTGGCGCCAGCGGCGCTGAAGCAGGACGCCCCACTCAGCCGCTCCATCCAGCCCCCTTGCCGCCACACGCGGCGCCGACTACTATCCCTGCGCGCCTACGCGCGGAAACGAGTGCAAAGCAATGCTGCAGAAGAATTCCCAGTACGAAGTCATCAAGGGAAGCACCGCTGGTGTCACCCACACCTGCGATCGCGTGTTCCGACGTGGCAGCACGTTCAAGTGGCAGGCCTTTACCTTCGATCCCGGAATGGGGGCGCCCTTTGTCTGGATGCTGGCTCGCTGCCCTTCGTGCAAGCGACTCTTCATTCACCCACCGCGACTACCGGCCCCGGAAATGGTCGAGGCTCTGCGCAATGAAATCGACGCTTCGATAGGCAATCGCTTCATCACGTTCCGCTGGCCCGAAGAACTCGGCGCCTGAATCGATCCCGGCCACCGGGCCGCTGCTGCGAGGGCAGCGGCTACGACTTCAAGTCCAGGAGCGACCGGTCCCGATCAGGGATCGCAGTCCAGTTCTGCGCCGTAGGGGCCCGCATCACCGTCATAGCCATCGACTACCAGGTAGTAGGTGTGTCCACTGACCGCCGCGAACTCAATCGAGTTGGCACCTGCAGCAAAGCACTGCGTGTTAATGCAGGTCGAATTGTC
>CAZEIY010000193.1:0-7853 GCA_964512375.1 uncultured Rickettsiales bacterium
GCGCACGTCGTTGGCTTCGAGCCCGCCAGGGACCAGTACCAGGCCCTACTGGATCTGAATCTACCCAACGCGACCTTCCTACCTGATGCAGTGGGCGACGGCAGGGACGGCGTACTCAACATCTGTCATGGCCCAGGCATGACGTCGATGCTTGAGCCATATGCCGCTGTCCTGGATCAGTTCCAGGGCTTCGACAGGTGGGGGAAGGTAACAAGCCAGGAGCCCATGCCCACGGTTCGCCTCGATGATGTGGACGAGACTGAGGGCATGGACTACCTGAAGGTCGATGTCCAAGGCGGCGAGCTAGCTGTCTTCCGGGGTGGGCGTGCACGGCTCGAGAAGGCCGTGATGGTGCACACTGAGGTGCAGTTCGTACCTTTCTACAAGGACCAGCCACTGTTCGCAGAGCTCGACCAGGAACTGCGCGATGCTGGATATTGGCTTCACCGCTTTCTGCCTCTCAGGAGCCGGGTGCTGAAACCGATGGTGGTCAACAACGACATCTATGCCGGCATGAGCCAGCACCTTTGGGGGGATGCGGTGTTTGTGAAACGATTCGTCGATTTCCCCAGCCTCGACGTGGACGCCTTGCTCAAGATCGCGCTCCTGGCCCACGATCTCTATGCCTCGTATGACCTCGCCTTGTTGGCTCTCAAGACGGTCGATGAGCTAGAGGGAAGCAACCGGCAGGATACGTATCTCACCCAGCTGTCCCTCTCGTTGGCTTAGGAACTGAGGGGCCACCATGAACATCGTCCTGGCCGATGCCATCGCGGGGGCCCCAGGCACTCACGACGCACCACTTCGAATCGGAGTCTCTATCCAGCCATGCAGCCCAACTCCTTCCTAGACGGCTTAATCGTCACGGACACCATCCGGGTTGCGATGGCAACCGATGGCATCACCACACCAACCCACGTGCAGGAGCTGTCCTTCACTGCCATCGCCGCCGGACACGACGTAGTCCTGCACTCCGGCACCGGCACGGGAAAGACGCTGGCCTACCTGTTGCCCGTGCTCCAACGGCTGAATGAGGAAGAAGGGCGAGCTGTGGTGATTGCACCCGGTGTAGAACTCGCCATGCAGACCATGCGTGTTGCCAATGCCTACAAGCCACCCGAACTCAAGGCCGCAGCAGCAGTAGCCACTACCAACAAGAAGCGCCAGAACAAGCGCATCCAACAGAGCACTCGCCTCATCGTCGGAACAACGGACCGCATCGCCGAGCTGCTCTCCTGCGGCAAGCTCAAGGGGACCCGGATTCTGGTCCTGGATGAGATCGACCCGATCCTGAACACAAGAGGTTTTGATGCTGTCGTCACCTTGCTGTCGCGGGCTGCTCCCAAACTGCAGGTGCTCATCGCCTCTGCGACCCTTAGCGAACGCTCCCAGTCGTTTATCGACCGATTCATGCCTCAGACACTGACCGTGCGAGACCCCGAAGAAGCCCACACAAGCGACGCCATCTCGCATCACGTGGTTCGAGTAGCCGGACGACTGGGCAAAGACACGGCGATCGTGCGATTCGTGCAGCAAAACCCCGGCCAGGTCATCATCTTTGCCGAAGACATGAAGCAGCAGAGTCGATTGTTCCATGAGCTGACCGGACACAACATCCCGACAGTGACTGTCAGCAGGCAGCGCACCAAGCAACAGCGACAAGCTGGCATTCAAGCATTCCGTGCAGGCCGGGCGCGAATACTACTTACCGACGACCGCACAGGTCGAGGGCTCGACGTACCCAAGGTGGCCTTCGTACTGCACCATGATGTGCCACATTCGCTCGCCGCCTATGTGCATCGAGCGGGTCGGACCGGTCGCGCGGGCCAGCAAGGCAAGTCCGTGCTGTTTGTCGAGGATGCCGCACGTTCTGCCCTACGGCGCATCGCTTCCGGGCTACATACGCCCATCACGCCGTTCTCCTCTCGCTAGAGATTCGACAAGAACAACGAACTGGGCGCTGCTACTCGGGCCGTAACTCCTGCCAGGACTGGCCGCCATCCTCGTCGCGCAGCACCACGAACAGTCGCACGCCTACAGAGGTCTCGCCGGGTAGCGGGCGCCAGGCAAACTCGCGAACGCTCAGATCCTCATCTTCATCGCTGCCCCCCCCAAAGGCGAAGCCGCCGGCCTGGTCACCGCAAGGGTCGCTATCACTCGCCGCGCTGGACGGCCCTCCCGGCAGACCGCCGCGCTCCCCCTCCTCAGGCTTTAGATTGGGGCAGCCAGCGGTACGAAACACCTGAACATCGAGGGCGTCGAGTTCCCCATCGTCTCCCACCTCAATACGTAAGCTGACGCCGTCTTCTGGCACAGCACCGATCAACAGCGGGCCATTGATTCCGGGCAACTGACCAGCTTGTGCCGAGAAGACCAGTTCCCCAATCGTGATCGAGAGAATCTCGGGATTTTGATTGCCGACCTGCAGCGAACCTCCTGGTTCCCCAGCCGAAGAGGAGTCATCGTCATCACCCCAGGGAAAGCTCGCGGAGTCATCATCATCGCCCCAGGGAAAGCTCGCAGAGTCATCGTCATCACCCCAGGGAAAGCTCGCGGAGTCATCATCGTCGCCCCAAGGGGAGGATGATGAATCGTCGTCATCGCCAGCCGAGTCGTCATCATCGCCCAGATCGGGTAGCAAGAAGTGCACGAGCTTGACGGCAGAACGCTGGTCACGGGGAGTCTCGACCTCGTAGCGCAGCGGCAAGATGCCCTCGACCAGCTCGGGCAGGCCATCTTCGCCGTCCCGCGCAAAACCAGCGGCAAAATCCAGGACCAGAGTCGGCCCATGGGGCTGGGGTGGCAGCAGTCGCTGCAGCTGCTCAGCGGCCTGATCGTCCGCCCCTTCAGGCAGCTCCAGGCTCCAGACGTGGGTCGCATCGACGAGTTCTGGGTCCGCGGGGTCCACCACCAGGGCGGTGACGGTCACAGACGGCAAGGGAAAGGCGAACAGGTTGGCAGTGGCCGGATCGGACTGCACAGCCAGCACCCGCAGGTTGTTGACCAGGGTTGAGTCCGGCAGTTCCGGAAAGCACGACAGCACGCCGATTGCTGCGAACACAGGAGCCAGGGCCCGAAGCGCAGTTCGTGTCTTCATCAGAACTCCACTCGAATTGCGAAGTTGACCGTCGGAGGCGTAAAGAATCCAAACTCCTGCCGATAGTCATAGGACGGGATCTCGAAGTCCGAGCTCTTCGCGGCGTAGACATTCTGCACGTCGATGTACATGTCGATGGTGTGCTTGTCCTTGCGGAACATCTTGTCGATGCGCAGATCGAGTTGGTGATACGGCTTACTTCGAGCCGTATACAGACCCCCATAAACAGGGATGAACTGACCGATGTCAGCGTAGAACACCGAGTCCTCGACCGGTGTCTTCGGTGCCCCGCTCTGGAACTGGAAGCGTGCTCCGAGGGTGACTTCCCCCGGCAGCGCGAGCTGCAGGAGCGCTGTCAACTGATGGCGACGATCATGCTGGAACCAGCGGAACTCCTCGTCAGGGAAGTCCTTGCGCTCTGCCCAGGACAGCGAGTAGCCGAGCCAGCCGGTGATGCCGACGCGACTCAACAATCCGAACCGTGCGAACACCTCCATCCCATAGATCCGCCCTGTGCCGGAATTACTGAGCCCATGAGTTGGATCCTCCTCGCTCGTCGAACTCAGCCCCGCGAACTCGGTAAAGCCGCCAAAACCGGATGCCTCAATGCTCGAAACGGTCTGATCCTCGAGCGTCTTCAAGTAACCCTGAATATCCAGATCCACCCACTCGGCTGGCGCCAACTTGATCCCTGCGTTGACGTGCCAGGCAGCCTCCGGCCCCAGCTCGGGGTTACCGCTGACTGTGCTCAACTCATCAGGCGAAGGAGCCTGGGCAAAGCGCCCCCCTGCAATACTGATGCGTACCCGCTCGTGCGGCTTGATGCCGATCCGGCCGCGAACCTGGGGTACGAACTCTCCGATGGACGAGAACCAGTCGAAGCGAAATTCAGGGACCAGGGTCAGCTGAGGTATGGGCTCGAAGGGGACGCTCAGGTAACCGCCGACCCAGGTGCGGGTGTCTACATCGGAGCCGACCAGGTTCTCCTCGTCTCCAATGCTGGTCCGCGGACCTGTGTCCTCGCGAATGCCGATGGGACTGTTGCGGTACTGGCGCAGCCGGTCCACCTCGAGGCTGGCCCCTGCATCGACGGACAGCCACTTGAGAATCGGCACATGCAGGTCGTCGAACAAGTGGAACGTCGTGTGGCGATCGCTGCTCTGGAAGACATCCGTAAACTGAAACTCGGTGCCCCAGAAGGTGATCGCCGGGTGCAGCTTGTTGGTGAGCCCCCAGGAGGTCTTCATGTCGGCACGCACGAAGATCCGATTCATGTCCGTGCGTAGGTTGAAGATCAGGGGATCAGGGTCGTCCTCGTCGGGCTCGGCATCGAGCAACTCGAGACCATCGACGGTGCCGATGTAGCCAAGGCTCAATCTCAGCCACGGTGCCGGGTCCAACTCAAGGAGGATCTGCTGGTCCTGAAAGAAGGGAAAGGTCGCAAAGTCAATGGGCGCATCGGCAGGGATGATGAGACGCATGAAGACGTCGAAGTACGAGCGGCGAATGCCCATGTAGAAGCGCGAGTTCTTCGAGATCGGACCTTCCAGCGCGAGCGAGGTGATGCCAATACCCGGGTCCAGGAAGCCACCCACCCGATCCGAGCGGGGTGAACGCAGCTCCAGCCCCACCACGCCTCCAGTCAGATCGCCATAGCGCGCATCGACGGCCGCCGGCCTCAAGTAGGCCTTGTCGACCAGGTCATCTCCGGTGATCGAGAAGTTGGATAGGGAGTGAAAGATGATGGGTACAGGAAGCCCATCCAGGTACAGGACCGAGTCCTCTGCGCTGGCTCCACGCAGCACTGGCGCCTGAGCCTGATCGCCGGCCCCGAACTGCGGGGGGGTGTGAATCACTCCGGGAAGAGAGGTGATGGCGGCCATGGGATCACGCCCCGCACCCGGCATCTTCTTGAGCTGATCGCGGGTCAGGACCCGCTCTGGGATGTCGCTGTTGGAGCGAGCAACGACGATGGTCTCAGGGAGACCGGTCGGGCGGATTCGGTAGATGACCTCGCGCTGCTCCCCTTCTTCGAATATCTCAACGAAGCGCTCCAGCTTGAAGCCTCCCGAGCCCAGAGTGGCGACGTAGGTTCCCGGTGGAAACTCGCCGAAGTCGAAGCTGCCGTCATCGCCAGTGGTGACCGTGGCAACAGCTTCGTCCGCCAACACGAAGTCCTTCCAGTTCGGGGGCTCGTCGTCCTCCTTCTTCTCGTCCTCCTTCTTCTCGTCCTCCTTCTTCTCGTCCTCCTTCTTCTCGTCCTCCCCTTCCTTGGACTCGTCGTCGCTGGGCTTTGGGGTCGCTACAAACAAAGCCACTTCTGCCAGGGCGACAGGCTCCCGGCTCCCCTTGACCTCGACCCGACCGGACAGTTCTGCCGGCACCACTGTCGGTCCAGCGGCCATCGGCGGAAGAAACACCATCGGATAGTCGATGGTGACCGTGGTGGGCACTCCATTAAGGGTTGAGGGGAAGAACCTCATCTCTTTTGCAGCGAGCAAGGCAGCTGTATCAACTTCCTCGATCCCGCAACCATCCAGAACGGCTGCGTCGATCACCACACCCCGCTCGTCGATGACAAGGGTCAGCAGAACCTCCAACGGTGAGCCCTCGGGGAATTCGACTCCCACAGGGATGGAGGGCGAAACAGCGAACCTGGACACCGGCCAGGTAGGCCCTGCTGCCGCTACGGGAGCCTCGCTCGCAGCCTGCTGATCTGTCGGCGCGGACGACTCTACCGAGGCTTTGTCTTGCCCCTCCTCGGCGGCGGCCTCCTGCGACCACGCACCAGTAGGTGACAGAGCCAATCCCACTCCAAGGGCGAGGACCATTGCTCGGAAAAAAGACACCATCTGAACTGCGACTACACCAATCTTCAGCAACCAACCTGCCGACTCAAGGAAACTGCACCAAAGCACAGGAGCGTACAGAGCCTACCATCAGGCCCTTAACCCGGCTCGGTCCCTGGCACTTCTGCCTCGAACTCACGAAAGCCCACTCCATGGTCAATACTGCACTGAGAATACGCGATTGTTCTATTGTCGCCCCTGCATCTGAGTTGGCTCACAGAGGGTTCTTCTATGTCCCAGGCACCCACCCGTTCAAGCCAGGAGAAGAGAACCTCTACCTCCTGGAGTCGATCAGAACCTCCAACATCGAGTTGGTACTCACCCGCCATGAACAAGGAGCTGGCTTCATGGCGGCGACCTATGGCCGGTTCACCGGAAAAGCTAGGGTCGCTGATCATGATCACAGGTCAAGAGCTGGCCCAGAAGGCCTATCTCCTCTAAAGAACTCGCACACCAAAGCCTGGGTCCAAACATGACGACACTCGAAGTAATCAATCCCTACGATGAGACGCCGGTCGGTCAGGTCCCCTTGAGTACCCGGGCCGACGTAGAGCGAATGCTCCAGACCGCCGAGTCCTTGTACAAGGATCGCCGTGGCTGGCTTCCGGCCCACCGACGCATCGAGATTCTCGAGCGGGCGGCGGAGATCATGCATGGGCGCTTTGAGGAGCTGGCGATGCTGATCGCAACGGAAGGCGGCAAGCCATTAATGGACGCCCGCGTAGAAGTGAAGCGGGCTGTAGACGGCGTGAAGCTCTGCGCCAAGGAGCTGCTCTACTTGCGAGGAGAGCAGATCCCCATGGATCTCACCGCGGCGGGCGCCGGACGCATGGCGTACACCTTCAGAGAGCCCATCGGGCCAGTAGTCGCCGTCTCGGCCTTCAACCACCCACTCAACCTGATCGTCCACCAGGTCACCCCCGCCGTAGCTGTAGGCTGCCCGGTCATCATCAAGCCTGCAGACGACACCCCACTGTCCGCCCTCGCCTATGTCCAGATCCTCCACGAGGCCGGGCTGCCACCTGAGTGGTGCCAGTTCATTGCGACCGACATCCCCACCGCACAGCAGCTCGTGACCGACCACCGGGTCGGCTTCTTCACGTTTATCGGCTCGGCCAAGGTGGGCTGGATGCTGCGGTCGAAGCTGGCACCGGGTACCCGCTGTGCCTTAGAACATGGCGGGGCGGCGCCGGTCATTGTGGACGAGAGCGCAGACATCGAGCGGATGCTCCCTCCCCTGATCAAGGGCGGTTTCTATCACGCAGGCCAGGTCTGTGTTTCGGTCCAGCGCGTCCTGGCGCCCCGATCCATGGCCGAGGAGCTCGCCCAGCGAATCGCCGCAGCAGCAGCCAAGCTCACGGTCGGCAACGCCATCCATGAGGAAACCGAGGTGGGGCCGCTGATTCGACCCCGCGAGGTAGACCGCGTCGAGCAGTGGGTCGATGAAGCCCGCGCTGCCGGTGCCCGGGTTGTGACCGGCGGAGCCCGGCTCGGTCGGACTACCTACGCGCCCACGGTCCTGCTCGACCCACCGGCAGATGCGAAGGTCTCTCACAGCGAGATCTTTGGACCCGTGGTGAACGTCCACAGCTATGACAGCCTGGACGAGGCCATCGCCCTGTCCAATACCCTGCCCTTTGCGTTCCAGTCATCCGTCTTCACCTCGAAGCTGGACGTGGCCATGCGCTGCGTTAGAGAGATTGAAGCCGCTGCGGTCATGGTCAACGACCACACCGCCTTTCGAGTCGACTGGATGCCCTTCGCCGGCCACCAGCACTCTGGCTACGGCACCGGCGGCATGCGCTACACCATGGCGGACATGGCCGAGGAAAAGCTGGTGGTGATGAAGCTCGGCTGAGCCTCGCTCGGTCGGTAACTGCAGCCGCTCCATGCGGTCACCCCTGTTT
>CAZEIY010000194.1:0-7802 GCA_964512375.1 uncultured Rickettsiales bacterium
GTGGGCTTCGTGCATGCTGGTCCAGGAGCTCAGGTACTGAGTGATGCGGATGCCACCACCGGAGTCCGCTCGTCCCAGCACCAGTGGATTCATGACCTTGCCAACCACAGCCTCGACAACACCACCTAAGTCGGAACGCCAGCCCACATCCATGAGGCCACCGCCGGCGACGATGGGGGAGATCGTGGTGAACTCGGGCTCAACCGCTGCCGCGACCGCTGAATTGATTCCACCGAGGGAGCCACCCATGAGATGCAGGGGCACATCAGGACCGCCGATGTCGGCCACTCCGTCACCGTCCCAGTCGCAGCTCACTCGCTCGTCGCCGTCGATCACGCCATCGCCGGCGTAGTCGACGCCCATGGTGCCGGTACCGCATAGGCGCAGGCTACGAACCACCTGCATCCAGTCGACCACCCCCTGGCGTACCATGTCGCGAGTGTGGAAGCCGTCGGCGACCCACATGTCCGATCCGGAGTCGGGCACACCGTCGTTGTCAATATCGCGGGCCCGGCTGTCTTCTAAGTTGTGAAGAAAGGGCAGTAGACCCATAGCCTCGAGCAGGGCGGCCATCTGGTCGCGCTCCTCGCCTTCGAGGACGACGCCGTGTCCCGGGAAATCGAAGCTACAGGCAGCGATTCCTACACGGTTCATGGTCCAGCCGAACATCAACAGTTCTGCCCGGTTGCTGCGGTAGCCGTGTCCATAGAAGGTCACGGGGAAGGGCTGCTTATGCTGCTCGTCCTCTTTGGGGATGATGCAGGTGAAGTTAATGCGTCGCGGCTCGGCATGGATCTCACCGGTGGCGGCGTCGAGCTTCCACCATTCGTCGGTGGTGTCGCGCCCGTCGTCGTCGCGGTCTGCCATGAGATCGGGGCTGGTGAAGGTGCCGCCGACGAAGTTTTCGGCGTAGTCGTAGCCGCGTAGCAAGACGTCACTGCTCTCGTCGGGGAAGAAGTTGGCCGTCTCAAGCACTGAGACGAGGCGGTCTGCTGGCAGCACCAGTGGGTTGTCGATGGCCTCGCCCTCACGCAGGATGGCTGCTTCGTCGATACCCGCTGGGAAGTCGTCCTTGAGCCTGGCAAAGGGGCCTTCCCCGTACAAGCCACGGCGGACGTCAATGAGGTCGCCGGTGATGCGTCCGGTGGTGAAGGTCCAGGCGAAAGCAACGTCATCTATGTCGAGTCCCAAGCCAGGAAGGAAGCCCTTGAGTGGTGCGAGGGCATCGCTTTGGCGAAGATGGTTGACGAAGGTCCATGGCGATCGAATGGGTGATCCGTCTTCACCCACCAGACGTTCGGTGAGCACTACGGCGTAGCAGGTCTCCTCTCGCATGGGCACTACGGGACGGAAGATCAGCGTGTCTGTCTCGCGCTCGTACCAGGTCATCAAGTCATCGCGGGGGTCGCCACCCTTGGGGTAGACGTTGGGGTGATCCAGCACGCCGTCGTAGTCGGTGTCTTCGCCCGGATCGAGCACGCCATTACCGTTGAGGTCTTCTTCCTCCAGTTCGTAGAGCAGCGAAGGGGTCCAGCTGCGCGGGTCGTTGGGGAAGTAGGCGTCCGTGCCGAAGAGATCACCGGGGAATCGCCCGTGTCCCACATCCAACTCGATGGCCTGGCCATAGGTGGGCGAGCTCGGGGTGACATCGATGACGAAGAAGGCGTCATCGCTCAGGTCGTAGTCGTCGGCGTGGCGTACGGCGATGTTGTCGAGGTCCAGAGGCTCCTCGAAGCGCACGGACAGGGGCGCGAAGATGCCGAAGCCACTGAGCTCGTTGACCTTCTTGCGTGCGTCCCGCTCCATTTCGGTGGCGGCCTGCTCAGAGAAGTTCAGGCGTAGGCCGGTCGGGGAGTTGGGGTCTGGCCGGGTGGCCAGATCGTTGGGGAAGGGGACCTCTGGCAGGGGCTCAGCGTCCCAGTCGATCAAGATGCGGGGGCCGCTCCCTTCGGGAGTAACGCGAAGGCCTTCGTCGCGATTGCAGGCGGGTAAGGCCAGGCTGAGGCACAGGAGCAGTGGAAGAATACGCGGCATGAAGACTCCGAGTCGGTCGCCCTTTGGGCTGGCTTGTACAGGTGATTAGCACGGAACCCACCTTCATGCCGGGGTGAAAGGTAGCTAGCTGTCGCTGCAAGAGGTAGATCATCGGTCATGAACTTCCTTTCACATCACCTCATGACCGGTTGTGCTCTCGTCGCTGGTCTCTTGGTCTGCATGCAGCTGGGCTGCTCAGGGTCTGCAGAGGAGCCTGCCAACGCTCACTTTCGAGTGGACTTTGATGCGGCCTCTTTGGAACTGAAGCTCCTGCGGGATGCCGATGTCCTACTCTCGTTTCCGTCCTCTGGTCTCCAGCTCGGCACGGTGCCCGCTCTCGATGATTCGAGGAGCTACGATCCTGTCTACCTGGACGAAGAGATCAGCTGGCACATCGTGACGGGAGCGGAGGTGCGCTCTCCGACGGCGGCTATTGTCGAGGTCTCGCTGCGCTTCTCCGACAACTACGAGGCCTTACTCACGCTGGTCGAGCACGAAGCTGGTCGTGTCGAGGCGACGCTCGTGCCCCAGCCAGGCGAGCACCCTGTCGCGTTCTACCGGCTCCTTCCCCAGGTCGATGCCAGTGAAGGCTTCTATGGCTTGGGTAGTGTCCTCGACACCCCCGAGCACCGGGGCAAGGAGCGCGCCATGCAGCTTGAGATCGACTCCTCAGTTGACAGCCTCAATAACGAGGCTCACGTGCCTGTGCCTCTGCTCATCGGCACCCGTGGTTGGGGCCTCTTCGTCGAGGATCCACACCCCGGCCTCTTCGAGGTCGCCACCTGGGCTGACGATCTGGTGCAGGTGACCTACGGGACTGGCCAGGACTCAGCTCAGGGCTTCCGATTCCATCTGTTTGCAGCCGATCACCCTCTCGACATCACTAAGCGCTACTACGACACCACTGGTGACCCCTTGCTCCCGGCACCCTGGGCGCTGGGCCCCTGGGTGTGGCGTGACGAGAATGAGGATGAGGCCCAGGTGCGCAGCGACATGCAGACGATTCGTGACCTGGATCTGGCTACGTCGGGCTACTGGATCGATCGTCCGTACGCGTCGGGTGTGAACACGTTCGATTTCGATCCGAGCCTGTTCTCTGATCCTCAGGGCATGATCGATTTTGGCCACGACATGGGCTTCCGAATGGCGCTGTGGCACACGCCCTATGTGGATCAGGAGCAGAGCCCTGTTCTCCACCAGGAGGCTCTGGATGGGGGCTATTTCCCACCTCAGACCCCGACGATCCTGAACAACTGGAGCGCACCCATCGATCTCACGAACGGGGATGCCTATGACTGGTGGCAGGATCTCATCCGCCGCTACACCGACATGGGCATAGAGGGCTTTAAGCTGGATTACGCCGAGGACGTGGTCGTTGGCTTCGGCGGAGGCAGGATGCGCTGGGAGTTCGGAGACGGCAGCGACGAGCGCACGATGCACACTGACTTTGCGCGCCTCTATCACCGGGTCTATGCCGAGACTCTCCCTGATGCCGGTGGCTTTCTTCTCTGCCGGTCGGGCGTCTATGGCGATCAGGTCAATGTCAGCGTGATCTGGCCAGGTGATCTGGATGCGACCATGAACGAGCATCGCGCCTCGGCTGTGGATGAGGATGGCAGCAGTTACACGGCGACGGGGGGGCTCCCAGCGTCGATTGTCTACGGCCTCAGCCTCGGCCCATCGGGCTTCCCGTTCTATGGCTCCGACACCGGCGGCTATCGTCACCCACCCCCAGATCGAGAGGTCTTTACGCGTTGGTTTCAGCAGACAGCGTTGTCGACGGTCATGCAGGTGGGCACCAACACCAATGATGTGGCGTGGGAATTCGAGGAGGACAACGGCTTCGACGAGGAGATGCTCGGCTGGTATCGAGACTTCACCAGGCTGCACCTGCGTCTCTTCCCCTACCTGTGGAGCTACGCACGCCGTCTCGCTACCGATGGGCGGCCTATCGCTCGTCCTCTGGGTCTGGCCTACCCCGATCTGGGCGCCCATCCGGCATACAGCTCTCTGCTCGGCGAGCAGCTCCTTGTTGCACCAGTTGTTGTCTACGGGGATCGGCAGCGGGAGGTGCCCTTTCCCAGTGGTCGCTGGGTCGATTGGTTTACCGGTGAGGTCTTCGAGGGGCCCGCGAACACGATGGTGTCGGCGCCGCTGTCGAAGCTGCCTCTCTACCTTCGCGAAGGTGGCATTGTCCCCTTGCTGCGCGATGGCATCGACACCCTCGCACCGAGCAGCCTTCCCGATCAGGTTGACTCCTTTGCTAACGACAAGGGTCTGCTGCACCTCAGAATTTTCCCAGGGCCTCAGAGCAACTTTGAGGTCTATGACGGGAGTGTAATCAGGCAGGAACAGGTAGAGGGCACTGTCACTGTGGGGGTCGCTCAGGGTGAGGACTATCAGCTCGGCATGGTGCTCGAATTGATGGGTTTTGATGCGGTTCCCACCGTGGTGCTTCTCGACGGTACTGCCATCGATGAGGTTGCGGACCCAGCAACCGAGGAATCCCTACCAGGCTGGCGTTTCGACGAAGGTCCCGGTGGCCTCTTGCTGGTGCGCGTGCCCGCAGGGAGTCACGAGGTCAGCGTCGCGGGGCAGCGATGAGCGCGTAGCTGCCATCGGGTCGAGGAGCGTAGGCCAGCTCAAGAGTGCCGAACCCGGTCGAGACATCCAGCACCACCGGGGGAGGGGAGCTACGGTCGAGCTTGGTCTTGCCAGCAAAGCGTAGCTTGATGCGGTCGCCCTCGATCAGGTTCTCGGCGGGGGCCGTCGCTTCGTCGCCGATGCGCAGACGGAACACTGGGCGCAGTGCCGCCAACTCGCGGGGCAGGCTGAAGCCCAGCACATCGCGCAGCATGCCGTCTTCAACCTCGATGGTGGTGTCCTGGGGCAGGGTGCGCAGCACTCTGCTCACAAGTGAGGACATCAGCGGGCTCATGGGCTGCTGTCCGTCAGGAGGAGCGCTCGCTGTACCGCGAAACCGTCGTGATCGGAATTCTTCTGCCTCAGCAATCTTGAACTCGTCTGTGTCCACCCAGATCACTGCCTCGTCGCTCACCAGGATGGCACGGTGCTGGACTATATCGTCGCGGCCCTTGAGTTCTCCGTGCAGCGAAAATTCGATATCCAGATCGCCAAAGGAGGTGGTCTCGTGGGCCAGTACGGCCGGCTCGGTCTTGTCCGCCGTCATCGTCTCATAGTCATCGGGATGCATATCTGTGAACTGGATCACCAACACCAGGGTGGCGTTGTGCAGGGTGTGTGGGCTGCGGTTGCGCACGGCGAGCTTGAGTCCACCGCCGATGAGGGTCGGCTTGATGGTCAGGTCCAGCCAGGCATCTTCGGGGAAGATGCGGCGGTAGTCCTCGCCCAGAAGTGCGTGACAGAACTGGAGGTCCGAGAGAACGAGATCCCAGCGCTGCTGGGCGCGACGTCGCGAGAAGTGGTCCATTACCTTTTGCTGACCACCTTCGAAGTCACCCTCCTCGAAGGCAAGCTTCGCCATCTGCAGGTCGGGGCTGAAGGCTCCAGCACCCAGCATGGTTGCCTTGTAGAGCTCGAGAATGCGGTTGCCCTCGCGGGTCTTGCGCAGGAAGCTGCGTTGCTTATAGGGCCCGCGGTTTGCGCTCAGTAGAGCTGCTTGACGAGGGAAGTAGCTGGCCGACTGCTGGAAGTCGAGGCGCGCACCATCGCGTTCTCCGCGGCGCGCCTTGTGTACCCCGAGCAGCAGCAGCGCCGGGGCCGACTGGTCGGGGTGTCGCTCGATGAAGTCCTGCAGCCACTCTCCGGGCTGGTCCAGGCCCTCACCCCGACCCTCGCCCAGCTCGATCTGAGCCAGGGCGTGCAGGAGGTGCGCCTCGGTCTCGTTGGGCGCCAGTTCGATCGCCTTCTCGGCAAGCCCCTTTGCTTCCTGCCAGCGACTCTCGGCGGCCGCGAGGTATGCGCGGTCGCGGAGTACGCACAGCCGGTCCCACTCTTCGACATAGCGGTAGTAGACCTCGGAATAACCGAGCAGCACATCAACAAGCCTTCCATCCAGGGCGGCGCTGCGCGCCAGGAGGTCCCGCTTCTCAGCCTGACGTTCACGGAGCTCACCCAGGGCCTCTTGAGCTTGGACGCGGTCGACCTCGAAGGATGCCGTGCTGCCGAGTCCGCTGGCCTCCAATTCGCCCCCGACCTGCACGGTGCTCAAGGTGGTGAGAATCAACTCGCTGGTGATCTCCCACATGGCCTCTTGTTGCTCGCTCTGTAGCTGGACGGCGTAGATGTCCTTGAGCACAGCGAGTAGCTGGGCGCGTGCCTCAAGCACTTCGGGTGCCACTCCCCGGTAGTTCATCAGTGAGAGCTGTCGCAGATAGGTCTGTAGCGAGTCGGCGCCGCCCTCGCCCGCCAGCGCCGCGTCGATGGCGTGAATGACCTGCATGGTGCGGTCGATGTCGTAGCCATCCCGGGAACTGGTCGCTTCTTGCGTTGCGGGTTTGTCGGCTTCCGCTTCGTTGCCGTCAGCCGCACGCATCTTCTCGAGAACCGGCCCGAACTCTTCGTCTGCGCGGAGAGTCTGCGCTTGCTGCGCGCGCTGGTTGATGACCCACCAACTGGCGATCGCGGCACTGAGCACGAGCACCAGGAGAATCGCGCAACCCATCGTCGAGCGGCTCTTCGCGTCGCTCGAGCCCGCCTCGCTTGAGGCGCTGTGAGTCTCTGTGTGGTCAGACATTGGTCTCTCCAGCACCCTCCGCCGGTAGACGCTCTGCCAGCCAGCTTCGAATGTGGCCGATCTGTTCGTCGCAGACCTCGTGGCCCATCGGGTAGTCAGTCCAGTGGATGTCTCGTGGATCTTGCCTCAGGTGTTCATAGCTATCCCTCGCTGCTGCAACGGGCACGACGGGATCTCGAGAGCCGTGGCAGAACTGGATGGGGGTGCTCTTGTTGGCCGTCGAGGCCTCGCTTGCCAGTCGGTCGTGCAGCAGGAGGTAGCCGCTCAAGATCAAGAGTCCTGCGAGTGGACGCGGATAGCGAAGGCCCACCTGCAGAGCCATGGCTGCTCCCTGGCTGAAGCCCGCGAGGACGATGCGTTGCGACGGGACCCCTTGAGCTTCGAGCTGCTCCAGAATCGCGTTGAGTGAGGCCATGGCCTCGTCGATGTGTTCTTCATTCTCGCGTTCTGGTCCCCGCTTGATGGTGCGGATGTCGTACCAGGCAGGCATCGACACGCCCATGTTGACGGTCACTGGTCTTATGGGCGCTTCGGGAAAGAAGAAGCGAAGGTGGGGCGCATCCAGATAGGGGACCAGGGGGACGAAGTCATCGGCGCTGGCGCCCAGCCCATGCAGCCAGACGACGGCACCCTGAACATGTTCGCGGGCACCCAGGTCTCGAAATTGGAGGTTGGTCTCGATCGGTAATGCTCTGCAATTCACTTCTTCAGTTCCTCTAAGAGCTTCTTCGCTTCACCGTCATAGGGGTAGTTAGCGATGGACCTCTCGAGAAGCTTGCGAGCTTCGTCGATGCGTCCGTCCTTGACGTAGATGCGCGCCAGGCCATTGTATTTCTTGTACTCGATGTCGGGATTCAGAGAGATGGCCTTCTCGAAGTTCGTGCGTGCCTTCTCGATGCGACCCTGCTTGAGGTAGACCATGCCCAGCCCCTCATAGGGACAGGTGTAGCCGGCCTTGTGGGTATCGAGTGCATCCTGAAACCCCTGTTCTGCTCTCTCTACCTCGCCGCGGCTCAGGTTGACCGACGGCGGCTGCTGATCCCGCTGGTGG